>NZ_WHJF01000141.1:0-14173 GCF_011682185.1 Massilia genomosp. 1 | reverse complement strand
ACCTGCTGAAGAACGAGAAGACGGCTAAGCTCGGGATCGCTACCAAGCGCATGAAGGCAGCCTGGAGCGCCGACTATCTTGCCAAGGTCTTAGGCCTACCAATCTGATCCTTCATGCAATCGCCCTGCATCAGCATGCGGCGCTCGATGTTGGTGGTGCTGGTTATAGCGCTCTCCTGTCACTGTGGTTAACGACAGCGAGCATGGGGCGTATTCAGGGCCGGTTCCGGCCTGTTAAGAATCGTGACGGTGCGCCTGGCCGGGCGCTATTTCGAGGTACGTCAGTGCGTATTCGAGATCGTGCAGCGCGATGACCGCAGCGGGCGAGGTGAAGTACAAGGTCAGGTCCAGCGTCGCCTCCATGCGCCAGATGCTGCTGACGAAGGCGCGGCAATCGTCAATGCGCGCCACGATGTGGAAGGACTGCTCGCAGGGGATGTGAACCTCGGGGCCGGCGCTGGCGACGCCGGCACTGACCAGGTCCAGGACGGCGGCCCGGTCGACCGGATGAGGCCAGCGCCGCAGCGCCGGCGCGTCAAGCGCGTTCGCCTGCGCAAGCGCTTGCCGATGACGCAGGAAGTCGCCGGGCGCGGGCATGGTGATGCGCACATCGCCAAGCCCGTCCAGCGCGGCGGCGAACTGGCGTACGCGGCGCTCGAGCAGCTTGATGCGCAACTTCTCGGAAGTCATGGTGGCTGTACCCGGCTCACCCGGTGAGAAGAACCCAGAACGCGGTACCGAGGAACATCGGCACTGCGTTTAACACAAAGCTCACCCACTTCAGCCCGGGGAGGGTATCGGGCTCGCTGAATGAGGCCAGGGCGACGAACATGCCGACGCCGCAGCCGATCACCAGGGCGGTGGCCGCGTCGCTGACGCAATCGAGCATGAAATTACCGCAGCGGAACCAAAGCGACTCAGTCCATGTCATCACGAATAGGACGAAGGTCAGCAGCGCGATGCCAATGCTGATCAGGGCTAGTCTGCTGGCGTGAATCAGCATGGCGATTCTCTGAAAAAGGTGGTGGTGTTCATGCGCATAAGGCTTGCATATCGCGAATCAGTTCGCTGGCCGCGATCGGGTCGAGCGCGGACAGCGCTTCGGCCGTGCCGACCGAACCCCACTTGTCGCCCTCGCCGGTAACCAGCTCGCACAGCCGCTGTTCGGCAGCGCTGCCGGCCGCGTCGGCGTGGATGCCCGGTTCGAGCCACAGTACCGCAATGCGCCCGGGCGCGATGAACTTGAAGACGTTGGCGATGAGGCCGCCGCCTTCGGGCGTGCCGCGCCGCCAGCCTTTGCCGGCCAGGCCCAGCACCCGCCCGGTCGGCACCGCCGCGCCGTTCCAGCGCAGCAGGCGGCCGGACGCTTTTTCAGCGTCGCTCAGGGTGTAGGTGTCGCGCCCGATCTGGGCGAAGGGCTGGGTCAGTTCATAGTCGGCCAGCAGGGCGCCGAAGGCGGCGGCGTCGGCCGCCGGCAGGTCGAGCGCATGCGGGATGCCGATGAGCGCGCCGGGCGGCAGCGCATACGCGTCGTCGGCGGCGTCGGTCAGGGCGCCGTCGGGGGCGACGCGGAAGCATCCGAGCAGGCGCGGGCCGGCGGCCTCCCAGGCGCCCCAGACGATGCGCTGCACCAGGTGGCGCAGCAGCGGATGGCCGGCCAGGAAGGTGTGGAACACCTGCGCGTCCCAGCGCCGGCGCATGCACATCGCCACTTCCAGGCGCTGCACCTGTTGCGCGGCGATGGTGCGGGCATCCTTTTTCAGGAGCTTGAAGCGCGCCACGGCGGCATCGGCCAGGGCCGCGTCGTCGCCCTTGTTCGGCTTGGGCAGGTCGGACAGGCGCTTGCCATCGGCGTCGCGCACGCAGGGCTTGAGCGCCTCGTCAAAGCCGACCAGGAAGGCGCGTGGCCCGAAATCGAGCCGCAGCGTGCCTTGCGCGTCCAGGCCCAGGTCCGGCGCCAGGCGGTCTTCCAGCTCCTCGCTGGTCAAGCCGCGCGCGGCGGCGAGCTCGGCGATTTTTTCGCGCGCGCGCTCTTGCAGGGCCTTGAACTTGACCTTTTGGGCGATGCCGTTAAGGAGGACCAGCGCGGTGTCGCTGCCGATCCGGGCCAGCACGTCGAGGCCGGCGACGGCGCGCGCGTGCTGGCCTTCACCCGGCCAGGCGCGGATCAGCGGCGCCAGCTTGCGCGCGGTCGCGTCGTTGCCGACCAGGCCGAGCGCGCTGAAAATCCAGCCCTCGCGCGATTCCGAGCCGGCATCGGTCCAGGCGCGAAAGGCGTCCCACGCAAAGGCGGCCAGCGATTCGCCGCTGCAGGCTTGGCGCACCTGGTCCACGCCCGCGTACACGCCGTCGGCGTGCGGGAAGCGCAGCATGACGCCGATATGCTCCAGGCTGGCGACCGGGAGCGGCTGGCCGCTGGCGGCAAGGCGCGGCCGGGTCCAGCCCTGCGGCTGCCAGAAGTCGGGCAGCCTGGCGATTTTTGCCGGATGACGATCGAGCGGGTCCTGGTCGAGCAGGGCGCGCAAGGCCGCTTGCACCTTCGCTTGCTCATAACGTGCCGCGACCTGCATCAGCAAGGGCGCGTGGCCGGCGCCGGCGATCAGGAGCAGGGCGGCGCGCGCCTGGTCGCGGGCCGCACCGGGCTTGCCCAGCGCCGGCGCGATCAGGGCGCAGGCCGCGTGCTCGGGATTGGCCAGCAGCCAGTCGCGTGCGGCGCTGCGCGGCGCGCCGGGTTTGAGCGTGGCGCAGGCGCGCGCCATCGGCGCCGCCAGTTCCACCGCGCCGAAATAGCGGGCGTGCCGCAGTTCCTGCGCGGGGCGGCGTTCGCAGGACGCGACGAGGCCCGGCATGCCGCGCAATCCGAGCGTCGATATCACGCGCGCCGTGCCCGATATCTCCAGGCCGTCCAGCGCATTCCATACTTGTTCATTCATCGGTTCGGGCAAGCCGGCCAGCATCCATCCGCTCATGCGCCCATCGGGGCCGTGCGCACTGCGCCATGCCGCCATCAACGCCGGCGCATCGGCATTGGCGATTGCCGATGCGGCCTGCTGCGCGTACGGTCCGTTGGCTATGCCAAGTATCCTGGCTGCCATCAGCGGATCTTTCAGCACGCCGGCTGGCGTGTACCCCGGCGCCGATAGCCCGAGCATGGCTTCCCGTTCGGACGCGTTCCAGCGCTCCACCGGCGCCAGTGCCAGCGGCGCCAGCACCAGTGCGGCGCTGGATTTTTTGACGGGCGCCAGCCAGGGCGGCGAGGCCAGCACCGGCGGCAGGCCCGCCGTGCCGGCATCGTCGGCCGGCGTGCCGCCTCCCGCTTGCGCGCCGATCTGCGCCAGCACGCGCGCCGCGCCGGGCGATATCCACGGCGCGAAATCGGGCAGCGAGCGCGCGTGCGTGTGCGCCAGTGCGGTGAGCACCGTGCGCGCCGACGCCGGGCCGGCGCCGTCGGCGACCAGTTCGCTGAGCGCGGCGATGGCGGCCAGCGGCCAGCGCTGCGCCGCTTTCGAGAAACGCACGGCCGCGTTCTTGTTGACGTCGCAGGCGAGCGCCATGGCGCGCATCGAGGCGGGGGTGCCGATGCAGGCCAGTGCGCGCCCGGCCGCCGCGATGGCTGCGCCGTCTTGCAGCAGCGTGACCGCGTCCACACCGCGTTCGCGCACCGCGCTGGCCACGGCGGCCGGGGTGGCGTGGTACATCTGGTACCAGTGGCCTTCGCGCGCGCTCAAGCCGCTCAAGGCGGCCAGGCTGGCCGGCGCGGTCGCGGTCAGGCGCAGCCAGGCCGCGCTTTGATCATGCGCCAGGATGGCCGGCAGCAGCGCCAGTTGGTCGGACAGCGCCGGCTCGTCCGGCAGCAGCACCCCGAGCAGCGGCTGGCGGCATGGATGCAGCGTCGGCACGGCGCTTCGGATCATCTGCACGCACTGCGCATAGATGGCGGCGTCGGCGACGGCGAGGTGGGCGCGCAGGGCCAGTTCGGTGGCGCAGAAGGTCGCGTGCATGGTCGACAGGCGCTTGCCGTCGCCATCGCATATATACAGGTTGACGCTGCCCATGAACGAATAGATCCAGAACGTTTCCAGCTCCAGCAAGACCTGCAGCGCATACGGCAGCCCTTTGGAGGCGACCAGGAAGTCGATGAAAGGCGATCCTTGCGCGCGCTGAAGGTCGCTCTCGAACACGGTTTGCCCGGCCAGCAGGACCACGTCGGAGTCGAAGCTGCCTTCGCGCACGTCATGCGCCACGCGCTCGGCCGCTTCGGGGTGCTTGGCAAACATCCCCATAAAATCGCACTTGCGGCGCGCATGGGCGATGTAGGTGGCCCAGGCGACGCCGGCATCCTGCGGCGGGGGCGCTCCGGGAAAGCGGCGCGAGGGCAGCGCGGCGCCGGCCAGGCTGGGGGACAGTTCGATGAGCGGGCCGGCACCAAGCCAGGGTGGGACGAGCGTCGATGTGTGCGGCATGCGTTTTCCGGCGTGAATAGGGATGAACCAGCGATGAAACCGGTGATCGAACAGCGCGGGTCTTGGCGCAACGCGTGCGTGCAAGACGGCTGCAATCTTCACGTCATACTAACATTGTATGTTTGGCACGCCTATTTGTGTACGGGATGGCGCTCGGCCACGGGCGGCGCCGGCGTATCTTGCGGGGCCGCGCGGCGCGGCCGCTTCGGGCGCGCAAGGATAGCGGCCGGCGAACTCGCGCCGCACCTGCTCGATCAGTTCGCGCATGTCGAACTGGCTCAGGCGCAGTGGAAGGCGCGCGCCCTTGGGCGCTGTGAGTGCATCGAGCACGTCGTCGACCATGCTGTCGAGGCGCAGCGCGCTGGCGGCGATTTTTTGGCCGAGGCGCCTGGCCTGCGCCAGGTCTCCGGCGAGCTCGATCAACTGCGCGCCGTTGGCGATCACCGCCAGCGCGGTGCGCATGTCGTGCGACAGCGCGGCCGCCACCTTGTGGCGCAGCTCTTCATGGATCGCGGTGAACGCGCGCACTGCTTCGCGGATGGCGGCGTAGATCGCGCGTTCGATGATGATCCATGCGGCGCCGCTGATGGCCACGCCGTGCGCGGCGCTGACATCGCGCAGCGCCTCCTGGAACAACTGGTATTCATGGATCAGTTGTTCGGCGCCGCATCGCCATCGCCGGCCGGGTGCGCTGCTCGCGCGGCTCCCGGCATCAGGGATTTTTCAGGTTTACAAGCGTACTGTATTTTCGGGATGTCGGCGTGGCGCTTGAATCGCTACTACTCGATCAGCAACTGCCCTTGGCATGCATGTGCGCAAAGGCGGCCTCGTCTGTGTTTTCGGTGCCGGTCGACTCGTCCGGGTCTGGTTCGACCCGGATCGAGACCATTTTGCCGGCATTGACTTCGAACCGGATGCGATCGTGCCCGCGCTGCTGCATGATGATGAAGGTACCCTCGGGCGGGACAAGGTGTGGGCGTGCGGGCATGGTCGTTCCTTTCGGGTTGTCGGATAGCGCGATGCGGACGTGCGCCATCGTTGGCTTTGCCTACATAGCGCATGGCGCCGCCATTCGGTTGACACGCCGGCGCAGCGCCTGCACGTCACGCTGAAACTTCTCGTAACAAGGTTAGTGGAGAAGGCTTTCTTTTTTACCTAGCAAGGCAAGCCGATTCCCGTATGATCCGCTGACATTATTGATTGAAAGTTAAAGATGCTTCTTCCGCAAGTGATTGCCGCGCGCGCCGCCGCCGGCATGTGTCTGTTGCTGCTGGTGAGCGGATGCGCCACCCGTTCCATTTCCGATTCCGCTTATCCGGGCGACTCCGGCCGCTACGGTCGCAGTTACAGCACGGCTTACCAGGGCGAGCTGACCGAATTCAATGTGCTCGGCATCGATACCAGCGTCCCGGTGACGGACGAGGCGATTCGCGCGGCGCTCGATTCGCGCCAGAAAATGACCGTCGCCAGAAACAGTGCGGTGATGCTGGTGCAATCGGGCGCCATGATTCCCGATGAAGCGATGGTCAAGGCGTTTTCGCAGTACTACCAGCCGATTGCCTTCAGCGGCCGGCCCGAAGCGAGCCAGGGGAAAGCGAATTACGCCGGCCACCTGCGCCTGGCCGCCGCCCGCAGCGGCACTGAAAAAATCATGGTGTATTGGGGCATCCTGGAATCGGGCCGCGAAAACCTCTCGACCAAGGTGGTGTCCTGGGTGCCGATCCTGGGCGCGCTGGTTCCGGATGAAAACCAGCGCATGCGCATTCGCCTGAAAGTGGCGCTGGTCGATGTCAAGACCGGCCAATGGGAGATGTTCTCGCCGGAGCCGTTCGACGATGTCGACTTCAGCTCGCGCGGCTCGCGCGCGGCCACCGACCAGGCGCAAGTCGCACTGCTCAAGGATAAAGCCTATCGCGCGGCGGTGACGCAGTTGTTCTATCAGTTTTCGAACTGATGGAGCTTGCCTTGGTCCGGCTTACAGGTCGACCTTGACGCTCAGTTCGCATACGTGATGCTGGTGATGGCGACCGGCTCGTACAGGTTCTGCGCGGCGATCGCGTAGGCGCTCTGGCAGATCGGGCCCTGGGTCTTGTCGGTGCGGCTGGCGGTGCCGAACAACGCGGCGCGCACGATGTTCGATCCGACCACGCTCTCTTGCGCATTGCCGGCGATGCGGCCGGCACCGGTGGCCACGGCGGCCGCGTTGGTGAAGCGGAAAATCGCCAGGTTGCGTTCGCGCGCCACGTGCGCGATCTTCTGTTAAATGAGAATCATTGGCAATTGTCGCGATGGCTGTATCCTAGCAATTGGAATAGTTTTTAACGCTGAGAAGCGGCGTTAAACTTGTGCTCACGTCGACCTGTCGATCCGGTCGTGCCACTCGAGGAAGACCGTCACCGCCGTGTCCACACCCCCGCGCCCCGTGCTTGTTGATACCTGTGTCCTTCTGGACGATCCGGGCGTCATTTTGCGGATCCGGCACAAGCATGGCATCCCGATCCTCAGCGGCACGGTGCTCGATGAAATCGACCATCACAAGAAGGGCAATGCGCTGATCAACAGCAATGCGCGCGCCATCTTTCGTGAGCTCAACAAGGTTCCAGGCGCAAACGTCAAGAACTTCGCGACCGGCCAGGACTTGCTGCCGGGGGACATCCTGACCCGCTTCGTGTACAAGGGCGAAGGCGTGTTCGTGCTGGGGCGGTCCACCTTCAAGTCGCGCTCGAACAACGATGGCACGATCATCGAGATTGCCAGGGACTACCAGATGCTGCTGCTCACGCGCGACGCCGGCATGAAGCTGCGCGCGCAGTCGCTCGGCGTTACCGCCATCATGTGGACCGGTCCCTTGCCTGCACCGGCAGCGGCCGCGCCGGTTGCGCTGGCGCCGTTCGCCCTGCCATCGTCGCCGCTGCTGGAGCAGGACCAGGCAACGCCGGTGCGTTACTTGCCGAAGGAAGGCGACACGGTGTGCCTGGGAAGCGGCGGCCGCATCCAGTTGGGCAAGCTCGTCAGCGAAGGCGGGGAAGGCAGCATTTATCTCGCGGCCAACGATGGCATGGTGTGCAAGATCTATCATGCCGACAAGCTGACGCTGCTGCGGCGCAAGAAGATCGAGCTCATGCTCACGCGCCAGGTCGAACGGGCCGGCATTTGCTGGCCGACCGACCTGGTGCTCAATGAGACAGGCCAGTTCCTCGGCTACCTGATGCCGCGCGCCCTGGGCAGTACCGTGCAATCGTCCTTGTTCGTCAAACCGCTGCTGGAGAAGAAATTTCCGCAGTGGCGGCGCGGCGACCTGGTCAATCTGTGCGTGGCGTTTCTGGAGCACATCCGTTTCCTGCATGGCTTGAACATTCTGGTGGGCGACATCAATCCCCTCAATTTGCTGGTCACGGCCGACAGCACCCAACTCTGGCTGGTTGATACCGACAGCTTCCAGGTCGAAAACTTCGCCTGCCCGGTAGGCACCGTCAACTTTACCGCGCCGGAAATTCAGGGGTGCAATTATCCAGAGTTCTTGCGTACCAAGGAACACGAGTTGTTCGCGGTGGCGACCATGCTGTTCATGCTGCTCCATCCTGGCAAGTCCCCGTATTCCCAGCAAGGTGGCGGATCGCCGGCCGACAATATCCGGGCCATGGATTTTCCCTACTGGTTCCGCAAGGACGGTGACGATTTCGGCGGCAAGAACACGCCGCATGGTCCGTGGCAATATATCTGGGGAAACTTGCCGTACACGGTCAAGGAAGCGTTCCACAACACCTTCCGCAGCGGCAAGCGCGCCAGCGTCGAGGAGTGGTTGCGTGCGTGTAAAAAATACCAAACCATGCTGTCCAATGGGCACACCTCGGATGCCCTGTTTGCCACCGGGTTTCACGTGCGCGATCCGCATGACGTCACGTGCGCGCGCTGCGGGACGCAGTTCGTCGCCTCGAAAGAATGGGTCGACAAGCTGACCGGGAATGGCTGGCCGGTGCGCTGCGGAGATTGCGTACAGCGTCTCAAGCTGGAACGACTGGCCAAGCAGAGCCTGCGCGACGCGGAATCTGCCGCCCATTCGCGGGTACCCGTGGAGCCGCCCAAGCGCGTGCCAGCGTCGCCCGCCCATCCGGTGAACCCGGCGCTCCCTACCCGTCCCATTCATAAGCACGCGCCGGCGGGTGCGGCGCGCGGGCCGGCCGCGCCGGCCGCGGCGCCAGGGAAGCCGCCTGCGAGCACCGGCAACACCATCCTCGATTCCATCGTGAATTTCTTTTTGAAGTAAATGTCGTTTTACAGGAGTCCATCGTGCAAGAAGAATACGTCCTTCGTCAGGAAGACCTTGTTGAAAATCCCACGGCACGGGTGCCGATTTGCCTGGTGCTCGACGTCAGCGGCTCGATGGCCGGGGAACCGATCCGCGAGTTGCAGGAGGGCGTACACATGTTCTTCAACGCGATCCGGCAAGACGAGGTCGCCCAATACGCCGCTGAAATCTGTATCGTGACCTTCGGCGACACGGCTCGCAAGGCACTCGATTTCATGTCGATCGAACGCCAGGAAGTGCCGGCGCTGGTCGCGAGCGGCACCACGCCGATGGGCCAGGCCACGATGATGGCGCTCGACCTGCTCGATGCGCGCAAGGAGGAGTACAAGCGCGCCGGCGTGGATTACTTCCAGCCCTGGATGGTCATCATGACCGACGGCGAGCCCACCGACGACATCGGCGTGGCCGTTGCCCGGGTCGGGGCGCTGGCTGCGGGCAAGAAACTCACGGTGTTCCCGATCGGCATTGGCGCCGACGCCAATTTGCAACGGCTGGCCGAACTGTCGCCGGGCCGGCCGCCGCTGCGGCTGAAGGGATTGAACTTCAAGGAATTCTTCGTCTGGCTCAGCCGCAGCGTGTCGCGCGTGTCGCAGTCGACGCCGGGCGAGGCGATCGCGCTCGATACGGCCGGCATCGACGCCTGGGCCCGGGTTTAAGCGGCGGTGGCGGCGGTTCGCTACAAGCTCGCCTGCGCACGCATTGCCGGGACCTCGCACGTGGACGCGGCGATGCCCTGCCAGGATTATGTGGCAACGCGCAATGCGCGCGGCGTGGCATGCATGGCGCTGGCCGATGGCGCCGGCTCGCGTCCGCACTCGGCCAGCGGCGCCGAGGCCTCGGTCAAGGCGGCGTTGCGCCTGCTGAGCCACCATTTCGACGAATTGCACGCCCTGGGCCAGAGCGACAGCGCCCGGGTCGCCACCAGGGTGCTCGAGGCCTGCCTGGCCGCGCTCGGGCGCAAGGCGCGCACCTTGCAGACCGGTGTGGAGCAACTGGCCTGTACGCTGATGTTCGTCGCGCACAAGGACGATCGTTACCTGTTGGGGCACCTGGGCGACGGCGCCATCATGCTCGAGACGGTGCCCGGGCAGCTCGAGGTCGTGTCGCACCCGCACAACGGGGAGTACCTGAATACGACGTTTTTTGTGACGGATCGCGATGCACAGGCGCATTTTCGCATCCACGCCGGTGAGCACGCCAGGCCATCGTTCGCCGTGATGAGTGATGGAACCGCCGAAAGCCTGTATTTGCGCTCCAGCGGCCAGGCGGCGATGGCGCTGCACAAGCTGTTTGCATGGAACCGCGACCTGTCCAGGGCGCGCATGGAAGGCGTCTTATCGGCCAATCTGGCGCAGGCGTTCGGCAAGCGCACCTCGGATGACTGTGCAATCGGATTGCTGTCGGCCCTGTCGCTCAGCGCGCATGCGCATGAGGCGGCCGGGTCGCAACAGCCGCATTTGCCTCCTGCTTCGTAGCCACGCCGGCGGGCTTGGTATACTGCCCGCATTTTCACGCACAAGGTTATCCGATGGCCCACCCGCTGGAACTGCGCGCGCACGCGCTGCAGTGCTTACTCGAACCCGATCCGGCCACCAAGACGACGGCGATTGCCGTGCTGGCGCAAGCGCAGTTGGGCGGCGACTGGCGGGTCGACAATGGCGCCGTGTTCGACGCGGCCGGTCCGATACCGGGCCGGCCCGAGCGCCCGCAACTGGTGCCGCCGCGCCTGGTTGGGCGGCGCTCGATGGTGACGGTGGAAGGGCGCGCGATGCTGGTCCATTCGCTGGCCCACATCGAATTTAACGCCATGAACCTGGCGCTCGACGCGCTCTGGCGTTTTGGCGGCCTGCCGGACGGGTACTACACCGACTGGCTGCGCGTGGCCAAAGAAGAGGCATATCATTTTTCGATGCTGGCCGCGCACCTCGAGGTGCTCGGCTACCGCTATGGCGACTTCCCGGCGCACGACAGCCTGTGGGAGATGGTCGAGAAAACCAAGGGCGATGTGGTGGCGCGCATGGCGCTGGTGCCGCGCACGCTCGAAGCGCGCGGGCTCGATGCGATTCCGCCGCTGCGCGCAAAAATCGCGCAGGCGGGCGACATGGCGGCGGCGGCCATCCTCGATATCATCCTGCGCGACGAGGTCGGGCATGTGGAGATCGGCAACCGCTGGTATCGCTATCTGTGCGAACAGCGCGGGCTCGATCCGCAGGCGGCGTACGCCGAACTGGCGCGGCGCTACGAGGCGCCGGTGCTCAAGGGGCCGTTCAATCTCGACGCGCGCCGCCGGGCGGGCTTCACAGAGGCCGAGTTGGGAATGCTTTCTTGAATCGGCGGTGAGGCGTCATGGACCGCAGTCAGCATATTGGCTGTGTCGCAGCCAGGCAAGGCTGACTTTCGTGTCGTCTCTGGCGGCCTCACAGCTGACATGCGACGGCTCGTTCTGCGTGGTAGCTACTTGTTATACGCGTCACATGACGTTCGCCTGACGTCAATCGGTCCGCTTTCGTTAAAGATTTCTGCGCAAATGGGGAACCAAAGTCTCAGCGCGAAATCGAAGTAGAGGCGAGGTGCCAGGAATGGTCGCCCGCTTGCTAATCGATGACTGGCGCGACAAAACAATGAACGGCGAAGATGAACCCAGTCCGGAGCAGTTGGCAGCAGAACTGTTCAGGCATGAAGCACGACTGACTGACGTCCAGCGTCTCGGTGCGCCCGTGATGCCTGCGGCGCTCTCCCAGTGGGCGCTAACCACCTTCCTTGTTGCATTGTTCGGCGTTGCGGCGTGGTTCGTATGCACTACACGCTACGCACACAAGGAAACCGTGATCGGGCAAGTGACGCCAGCGGAGGGGGCTCTGCGAATCATGGCCACAAAATCCGGCGTTGCTGAAAGGGTGCTTGTTAACGAAGGCGATCATGTGCGCGCTGGTCAGGTTCTCATGTTTGTATCGTCCGCTCCGAAATTGGAGCATGGCGAATCGCTTGCAGGCAGCTTGCGCGCGAACCAGCTAAGCCAACTCGACTTGCAGGCGAGCCAGGCAAGCGCACGGCGCGACCAACTGTTGCGCCAGCGAGAAGAGATCGGTGCACATCGCAAGGGTATCGTCATCGATTTAGCGCAAATTGCCGGCTCGATCCGCCTGCAGAAGGAACGCGTAGCCATTCAGGAAAAAACGGTAGTCGCGGCACAGACCTTGGGTGCGCAGGGAATGATGCCCGCGCTCACGGTTCACGCCAAGGAAAACGACCTGATTGCATCACGCCAGTTGTTAAATGCACTTTCCCGCGAAAAGTCGCAGCAGGAAAGCACCCTTGAACAACTCAGGATACAACACGCGCGGCTTGGCGCAGAGCTGCGCCTGGTCGTGATAGATGCCGCACAAATCGCTGTAAAAGAAGAAGAAAAACGGCTTACATCCGAAGCTACGTATGCGGACAATCCCACTGCTCCGCGCGACGGGGTGGTGTCCGCTCTTCAGGTCAAGAACGGCACGCCGGTGTCGCCAAACCAATCCCTTGCCGTGATCGTGCCGTCGAGTACCAACAACGGGGCCAGCGCGCTCGAGCTTGAACTGTGGGCGCCTTCACGTGCCATCGGCATGGTCAGAACTGGTGCAAAAGTGAAGATTATGTACGACGCGTTTCCATATCAGGTATTCGGCGTTGGCGAGGGCGAAGTGCGTTTCGTATCGAATGCCCCGGTTTTGCCGAACGAACTGCCGATACCGACGGAAGCCAAGGAACAGCTTTACAAAATCCGGGTCGCGTTACAACGCGACAGCTTGTCCGCATATGGCAAGCGTTGGCCGCTGGCACCCGGAATGCGTGTGACTGCCGATCTGGTCCTCGAAGAGCGAAGTTTGCTCGACTGGTTACTGGACCCTCTCCACGCGATGCAGCGGCGTTCAGGGGACGATGTGGCATCGATCCCACCTTTATCAATTGACTTATCTAGCAGGTGACATCATGCGTGAATTAAGCAAACATGAACTTTGTTTCGTTGCAGGGGGTATTGCTCAGAATCGGGCCGAGCATTGGCCACGAAATTGCGACTGGGACGCCGATAGCAATTTGATGATGTTTTCAGATCGTGATTATGCCAATGATGGCGGCGGCACGATCGAATGGTTTTCCGATTCCAATGACTATTTTGGAGATTACGGGAACTACGACAACTGGAACGACAATTTCTCGGACGGATTCGTTGGCACCGACGTGGTCGGCGGCGGGGTTGGAAGGTACGCATCAATTTCCCCGGACGCGATCCCAGAAGGTGACTATCACTTCGAATATCATCAAAGTTCGGGCAACCTGATGTTGGTCGGGAAGGACGGAATGTCCTACCAATTTGGAAGGGAAAACGCCGGTTATGCGGGTACGCCGCTGTACAAAAATAATCCCGAGGCCGACCATATCCGCAATGGCGGTCCCCTTCCTGAAGGTCGCTACATGATCGGTGACGTTACCAATCATAAAGGGCCAAATTCCATCGCGTTGAGACCGTCCTCGGAAAATGATATGCACGGACGGTCAGATTTCCTGATACATGGAGATAATGGGGGCGGCACCGCCTCCGAAGGTTGCATCATCCTCCCGCGTGATATGAGGGAATCGATAGTGAACAGCAATGTGAAAGAGTTAAGGGTCGTACGGTAGAGGGCCCGACGGCCGGCATGTTATGCCTCACATCGAAAATGCGGCCGGATATTCCGGCCGGCATTTCTCCACCATGCGGCAAAAATTGAAAGGATGGCAACAATGAGAGCAATGATTTTGCCGGTCCTGGTGATGTCATGTCTCGCCTTCACGGCCCACGCAGGCACCTACCAGAGAAATCTACCTGGTGGAATAGTCGTGACGCTGGTGGATGGTTCCTTTAACGCATCCGAACATCATATAGAAAATTGCAATCAAACCGATACCTGTCTGGTTGATCACCATCCGCCGCTGATGACTCTGGGTCTTCCGACCGTCGAAATAAAGTCGATTAAGGTCAGCGTTGGTGGATTGACATACACCCTTCCTTCGTCGCGAATGTTCGATCCTGGACTGAGTAGGAAATTCGGCGGACTGGAACGATTTGCGGGCTATTGCGTCAACCGTTTCAATTGTGCTTTTCGGGCGAAATTTGCCGAAGCCGGGGGAGCTTACTCGGCGGAATGGATTATCAGAAATGGCGTTGCGACACGAACGGTACTTTCTACCAGTATCGATATTTCGACGCTGTTTTCCAAGAACCCCGCGCCACCGCAGGATGAAAAGCACTCGCTGTCGGGGCTCTATGCCGTTTTGAGTGGAACTGGACAGCCGGCACGGTAGATGGTAGATCGCAACGGAGCGGCGGCTGGTTGTAGTGGATTGGCCGGAAGGTTTTTAAACTTGGACATGCGAAGGTAGGC
>NZ_WHJF01000140.1:0-14288 GCF_011682185.1 Massilia genomosp. 1 | reverse complement strand
CCGCCTCGAAGGTCGAGCAGCTGACACCGCGACTGTGGAAACAGCATTGCGCCGACAATCCGCTACGCTCGGACCTGCACAGATTTAACGGCTGATCTACAACGCCGCTCAGCTACCGCTTACGGTTGCTGGCCATTAATGATGCCGCTGCCAGCGAGCTAGTGGCGGTGAGAAAGAGGGTAGCGAGCAGGAGGGAAAGGGAATGTTTTTTCATTTTTACTTTCTGGAAAGAAGATCTATGGTTCATCACAGGGGGAAACTGGGAACTTTACTGACTGGAAGGTTAATGCCCCGAAATCACCGCCGGGCGTTAAGAAGTACCGCAGACGTCAATGCACCTACGCATTTGGGCATCAGGAAGTGACGCTATGGTGCAGCCGCTCATGTTCTCAGCGTCACTTGCATACCGTGAGCATTTTCGCCTTGGTGTCGCCTGCAGCCCCGCAGCGTCATTGAAGGATCTCGTAACGTCGCTTCGTCCGCCGCGATGCTGTGTGCCCCAGCGCCCACGGGGCAGCTCTCAGCAAGGCGGGGCCTCACCTTGCTCTGTAGCGCCTCGCGGCGCGTTTGGTTGACTAATCCCGTGTCAGAGGACTCATGGCGTGTGGAGGTAGTCGGTGGTTCGCACCACGACACCACGAAATGGGAGAAGCGATCCACATCCATCATCTAACTCTAACAAACTTGTCGTATGGCTACGGTAATACGGATCAGTTCGCTTATTGTTGATCTGTAACAAGGCATGATCGTGTCACCAGTCAAAACCAGACTGGAAAGGATGCAGTAGGCCGATACCATGGGCCGTCTCGCATTGGGCGAGTCGGTGGCCAAGCGATTACGTCACGACCCGTCAATCAATTATGCGGATGCGCAAAAGGCTCACCTCGGTCGATGCAGCCGACTCCTGACATTCGTGCAGTCGCCTTCTGAAAACGACACCGGTCACGGCGGAATTGGTGGAGACGGTGCTGTCGCGCCAGCTCGACGATCTTGAGCCGACGCTGGCGCACCACCGCTACCGGCTCAAGGACATGCCCGAGCAGTTCGACGCCAAGGCCGCCGAGATTCGCGCGATGTTCAGCAACCAGCTCGAACCGAAGCGCACGGCCGAGATCCGCGAGCGCATGCTCGCTGCGGGCTTGCCGATCTAACGGACAATGCGGGCGAGCGCTGTAGCCGACCAGCACTGCCCGATCAGTCGCAGTTTTTCCCGGTTCACGCCGATGAAACGCAGGTCGACACGGCTGAATGCAGGTTTATTCTTAGTTATCTCTGGTTTCAGGTGGGCGCTGGACGCAGTTATCTCTGGTCGAAAATGCCGCTGAATGCAGGTCATACCGTTTTCGATTGCAGGTCACTACAGCTAGCCATGCAACGACGACCAACGCCTCCCCCATCTACCAGGCGCGCCAACTGCCACTCCAGCCTACCGGGATAGACTCTAAGCACGCTGGCGGGGCATTGCACGACCGGGGCCCGCAGCACCCGGCTGCTAATCCCCGTCCATGACATCGGCGACATCGTCGGCAATGCCCAGGCCGCAGTCGTCGGAGTCGTCGTCGCTACGCCGGCGGCGCCGGGAGCGGTAGATCAACAGCAAGCCAAGCAGCACCAATGCCGCGCCGCCCGCTGGCCATGCCCATCCGGGGCGGTCGAACGTCAGCAGCACGATCAGCACACCGGCGATGCTCATCAGGCAGCCGGTCCATGCCATGACGGCAGCCTTCATGCGACGCTCAACAGCAGAACCAAGGCCATGTAGAGCAGGAAGACCACGCCCGCCATGCACAACAGCGCCACGGTGCGCCACAAGGCCTCGCCAGTGCTGAGTGCGTAAGCGCCGCGCAGTTGCAGGAACATGTGGACCGGCGGCGCCAACAGCACCACGGCGCCCGCCACGACGCCCATACCGGCCGCCCCGATCGCAAAGACCAGCGCGAACATGAGCGCCATGAACGACAGCGAATACAGCGAAAACACCGCGTGGTCGTACATCGTCACGCCGCGCCGCCAGAAGAACAGCAGCCATAAAAAGGGCAGCGAGATCGGCACCAGCAAAAATGAAAACTTGGCGCCACTGCTTTTGAGCTTGTAGATCGTCAACGCCGGATTCTCGGCCGCATGCTTGACGGCGGCGTCGAGCGCCGGCCATCGGGTGTTCATGTTGAACTCATTCGACGTAAACCAGCGACGTTCGCTACCGTCAGCGCCGGTTTTGTCGAAAAGCGCCAGCGCCATCTCGGCGCCGGCCAGCTCGGCTTTGGCGTCGGCCTGCCCAGCGCCCTCGGCAGCGCGCAGCGCCGCCTTTGCCTGCGCCACTTCCTGTACGAACTCGGCACGCGCTTCGGCCCGCGCTGCCGGGTCGGACATAGTCACGCGCGTCGTTCCGCTGCTGAGCGATGCCACAAAAAACAGGAAAAACACCAGGAACAAAAACAAGGCCAGCGGCGACACGAAGCGGGTACGCTGGCCGTCGATGTAGCGCCGCGTCAGCTCGCCGGGCCTGGCGACCAGCATGGGGATCGTGCGCCAGCCCTTGGCGTCGAAGTGCAAAATGCCGTGCAGCACCTCTTCGCCCAGGTGCAGCAAGGACTTGTGCACATGCGCATGCTGCCCGCACAGATGGCAAAACGGGCCTGTCAGCGCAGCGCCGCAGTTGGCGCAGGTACACGCATGTCCATGTCCATGTCCGCCGTGCGCGCCCGCTTCCGCCACGCTCAAGGCGCCTGCCGCTTCCAGTTCCATCGCCATCGCTGTGTTCCCGCAGGTAAGATTGTTTAATGCGGGCAATAATATCATTCGCATCACAATCACAGGCAACATTTTCAGGCAGTTTCGCGCGCCCTCGTCTGCATTAACAGCACTTTGATCTCCGGCACGCAGGAGCCGCAATTGCCGCCCGCTTTCACGCAAGCCGTCACTTCCGGCACCGTTTTGAGGTCGCGCGCGACGATCGCCGCGCAGATCGTGTTACGCCCGACGCCGAAGCAGGAACACACAGTCGGCCCGGTATCGAGCCGCGTGCCGAGCGCCTGCCCGGCCAGCAGCCCGGCGCGGTCGAGCTGGGTGAGCGAATCGCTGGCGAACAGGCTGGCCAGCCAGGCGCGCGCCGGCAGGTCGGTGCGCGGCGAGAGGAAGATGCACTGTTCGATGCGCTCGCCCACCACATGCACGGCGCGATACACGCCGTCGCTGGCGTCTTCGTAATCGAGCCAGTCGGCATCCATGCTCACGCCGAGCAGCGCGCGCGCCCAGGCGGCGCGCTCGCGCAACTGGCCGCGCCCGGCCATCTCGTAGCGCGCAAAACCACGACCCTGCACCCGCGTCCAGTGCGCAACCTGGTCCAGCGCCAGCTCGCTGCGGCTCAAGACAAAGGCGTGCCACGCCACGCCGAAGCGCTCCACCTGCACCGGCGTGTGCTTGAATTCCGGCTCGCCCGAGACCGGATCGACCGCCGGATTGACCACGGTACCCACGCGCGCGTCGGACGCGCTCTGGCCGTTCCAGTGAATCGGCACGAACACCGATCCGCGTGCGATGCCGCCGCCGTGCTGCACGCGCGCCACCATCGCACCCCACTGGCTCGACACGCGTGCCAGCTCGCCTTCACGCACGCCGTACAGCAGCGCGTCTTGCGGGTGCATGTCGATGAAGGCTTCGGCCGTATGGTCGGCCAGGCGCGGCGCGCGGCCGGTGCGGCTCATGGTGTGCCACTGATCGCGCACGCGCCCGGTGTTGAGCACCAGCGGATACTCGGGATCGACCGCGTTGACCGGCGCGCGCGGCGCCGTGGCGATGAAGCGCGCCTTGCCGTCGGCATGGGCGAAACGGCGGTCGGCGAACAGGCGCGCGCTGCCTTCCAGGGCGCCGTCGGCGCCGCGCCGCACCGGCCACTGCACCGGTTCGAGCTTGTCGTAGTCCGGCGCCGGCAGGCCGCACAGGCCCGCCAGGTTGAACATCCGCGCACCGTCGTTCCGGAAGACGCTCAAACGCGCGTGTTCGTCGAAGACCGCATGCGAACTGGCGAAATCAAAACCATCAAACCCCATGCGCCGCGCCACGTCGGCCAACATACGCCAGTCGGCGCGCGCCTCGCCGGGCGCCGGCAAGAAGGCGCGCTGGCGCGAAATCAGGCGCTCCGAATTGGTCACCGTGCCATCTTTCTCGCCCCAGCCCAGCGCCGGCAGCAGCACATCGGCAAACGCATTCGTGTCGGTGTTGGCGATAATGTCGGACACCACCACCAGCTCGCACTTTTCCAGCGCGCGCTGGACCTGGTTCGCATCCGGCATGCTCACCATCGGATTGGTGGCGATGACCCACACCGCCTTGACCGTACCCGCCTCGATCGCCTTGAACAGGTCGACCGCCTTCAAGCCACCCTTGTCCGCAATGCGCGGCGACGACCAGAAGGTTTGCACCGTGTCGCGGTGTTGCGGATTGTCCAGGTCCATGTGCGCGGCCAGCATGTTGGCCAAACCGCCCACTTCGCGCCCACCCATGGCGTTCGGCTGGCCGGTGATCGAAAACGGCCCCATGCCCGGCTGGCCGATGCGGCCGGTGAGCAGGTGGCAGTTGATGATGCTGTTGACTTTGTCGGTGCCCGCCGACGACTGGTTTACCCCTTGCGAGAAGGCCGTGATCACTTTCGTGGTCGCCGCAAAGCCGCCGTAGAAAGCCATCAGGTCGCTTGGCTCGACGCGGCAGTGGCGCGCCACCGCCAGCGGATCGGCGCAATCGACATGCGCCGCGTCCAGCGCCTGTTCCAGGCCGTTGGTGTGCGCTTCGATGAACGCCGTGTCCTGGACGCCGCTTTTCGCCAGATAGCTCAACAAGCCGTTGAACAGCCACACGTCGGTGCCGGGTTTGACCGGCAGGTGCAGGTCGGCCAGTTCGCAGGTGGCGGTGCGGCGCGGGTCGATGACGACGATCCGCACTTCGGGGCGCGCATCCTTCAGGCGCGCGATGCGCTGGAACAGGATCGGGTGGCACCACGCCGTGTTCGAGCCGACCAGCACCACCATGTCGGCCAGGTCGAAGTCTTCGTAGCAGCCCGGCACCAGGTCGGCCCCGAAGGCGCGCTTGTGGCCGGCCACGGCGGACGACATGCACAGGCGCGAGTTGGTGTCGATGTTGGCGCTGCCGATGTACCCTTTCATCAGCTTGTTGGCGACGTAATAGTCTTCGGTCAGCAGCTGGCCCGAGACATACAGCGCCACCGCATCCGGCCCGTGTTGGTCGATGATGGCGCGCAGGCCGCCGGCGACGCGCTCCAGGGCTTCATCCCACGACACCTGGCGCAGCGCGCCGTCCTCGCGCACGGCCGGATGCAGCAGGCGGCCTTCGAGGCCGATGGTTTCGCCGAGCGCCGCGCCCTTCACGCACAGGCGGCCGCGATTGGCGGGATGGCTGGCGTCGCCCGCGATGGCGATGGCGCCGTCGGGCAAGGGCGTGGCGGTGACGCCGCAGCCCACGCCGCAGTAGGGACAGGTGCTGCGCACCGCAAGAGATATGGGGGATAAGTTCAAGTCGGGCTCCGTGTCAGGCGGCTTGGGCGCACAGGGCTTCGCCGAACAGCAGGCGGCTGCGCATGGCCGATATGTCGGTGCGGTTCTGGATCAGGCCGAAGTACCACGGGCCGTCCTGCACGTCGCCGTACAGGACCGCGCCCGCGATGCGGTTACCGGCCAACACCAGGCGTTTGTAGATGCCACGGCGCGGGTCGCGCAGCACCAGGTCTTCGCTGCCCTCGCCGCCGATAAAGTCGCCGACCGAATACAGGTCGACGCCGGTCACTTTCAGCTTGGTCGGCGTGGCTTGCTGGACGTAGCGCCGGTGGCCGTTGCGCGCCAGGTGCGCGCCGCAGACCTTGGCCTGGTCCCAGATCGGTGCTACCAGCCCGAAGGTGGCGCTGCGGTGCTGCACGCATTCGCCCACGGCGTAGATGCGCGGATCGTAGGTCTGCAAGGTGTCGTCGACGACGATGGCGCGCTCGCAGTGCAGGCCGGCCGCCTTGGCCAGTTCGATGTTCGGGCGCACGCCGGCGGCCATGACGACCAGGTCGGCCGGAATCTCGCTGCCGTCCTTGAAGCGCACGGCTTTTACGCGCGCATTGTCCACACTGCCCACGATCTCGCTGGTGTGCGCTTCGAGCAGGAAGCGCAGGCCTTTGAGTTCGAGCGCGGTTTTCAGGAGCAGCGCGGCCGGCTTGTCGAGCTGCTGGTTCATCAGGCTGTCCATCATATGCACCACGGTGACCTGCATGCCGCGCCGCAGCAGGCCGTTGGCCGCCTCCAGCCCAAGCAGGCCGCCGCCAATGACGACCGCGTGGCCGCCGCTGCGGGCCGCTTCCAGCATGGTATCGACATCCTGGATGTCGCGAAATCCGATCACGCCCGCCAATTTATGGCCCGGCACCGGCACGATGAAGGGCTTGGAGCCGGTCGCCAGCAGCAGCCGGTCGTACCAGACTTCGCGCCCCGACTGCGAACGTACCATGCGCTTGCGGCGGTCGATATGCACCACCGGGTCGCCCGCGTGCAGGGTGATGCCGTTGGCGGCATACCATTCACGCGTGTGCAGCATGATGTCGTCGATGTTCTTTTCGCCGGCCAGCAGCGGCGAGAGCAGGATGCGGTTGTAATTGCCATGCGGCTCGGCGCCGAACACCGTGATGTCGTACAGCTCCGGCGCCAGCTTGAGCATTTCCTCGACCGTGCGCATGCCGGCCATGCCGTTACCGATCACGACCAGCGATTGCCTGGCGACGGGCGCAGATTCTAAGGCCATGCTCTTGCTCCCATTCATGCGCAGACCCACACCTTGCCGTCTTCGACCCGCGCGCGGTAGCTCGGCACCGAGTGTTCCGGCGCTTCCAGGCATTCGCCGGTACACAGGTCGAAGTGCTGTTTATAGATCGGCGAGGCGACCACGATGCGTTCGCCCAGGCTGCCCACCAGGCCGCGCGAGAGTACCGACACGCCGCTGTTCGGATCATAGTTCCCGATGGCGAAGACGCGTTCTTCGGCGTCAAGCACATGGAACACGGCGACCTGTTCGCCGTTCAGCAGTGCGCACACGCCGGTGTTGGGGACGATCTCGTCGAGCGAGCAGACGGCGGTCCAGTTGGTCAGTTCGATATCGCGGTGCATGAGCGTCTCCTTAGGCGGTTTTGACGATGAGGGGGATGACGCGCTTGCGTTCTTCGATCGTGGCCGGGCGAATCTGGCCGCGTTCAGGCATGAAGACCACGTTCTGGTCGGCCTGGTCGCTGTTGACGAAATGGCGGAAGCGCTGGCGCGTGGCCGGATCGTTGACGGCGTTCTTCCACTCGCAGGCGTAGGTGTCGACCACGTGCTGCATGTCCGCTTCGAGTTCGGCGGCCAGGTGCAGCTTGTCGTCGATGATCACCGATTTGAGGTAATCGAGGCCGCCTTCGAGGTTGTCGCGCCAGACGCTGGTGCGTTGCAGGCGGTCGGCGGTGCGGACATAAAACATCAGGAAGCGGTCGATGTAGCGCACCACGGTTTCCTGGTCCAGGTCCGAGGCGATGAGCTCCGCATGGCGCGGCTTCATGCCGCCGTTGCCGCACACGTACAGGTTCCAGCCTTTTTCGGTGGCGATCAGGCCCACGTCCTTGCCCTGCGCTTCGGCGCATTCGCGGGTGCAGCCGGAAACGCCGAACTTGATCTTGTGCGGCGTGCGCAAGCCTTTGTAGCGGTTTTCCAGTTCGATGGCGAATCCGACGCTGTCGGCCACGCCGTAGCGGCACCAGGTGGAACCGACGCACGACTTGACGGTGCGCAGCGACTTGCCGTAGGCATGGCCCGACTCAAAACCGGCCTCGATCAGCTCTTCCCAGATAAACGGCAACTGCTCGACGCGCGCGCCGAACAGGTCGACCCGCTGGCCGCCGGTGATCTTGGTGTACAGGCCATATTTTTTGGCGACCATGCCGACCGCGATCAAGCCATCGGCCGTCACTTCCCCGCCCGGCATGCGCGGCACCACCGAATAGGTGCCGTCCTTCTGGATGTTACCGAGGAAGTAGTCGTTCGAATCCTGCAGGCTGGCGTGTTCGGGTTTGAGCACGAAGTCGTTCCAGGTCGAGGCCAGCACGTTGGCGGCCACCGGCTTGCAGACATCGCAACCGCGTCCCGTGCCGTGCTGCGCCAGCAGGTCTTCGAAAGACGTGATGTTGCCGACCTTGACCAGGTGGTAGATTTCCTGGCGCGAGTACGGGAAGTGTTCGCAGACGTGGTTGTTGACGGCCATGCCCTGCTTCTTCATCTCGGCCTTCATCACTTGCGTGACCAGCGCCACGCAGCCGCCGCAGGTGGAACCGGCCTTGGTGCAGCTTTTGAGCGCGCCGATGGTGGTGGCGCCGCCGCACACGGCGGCGCACAGGTCGCCTTTCGATACATCGTTGCAGGAGCAGATCTGGGCCGTATCGGGCAGCGCGTCCACGCCCAGGCCGGGGCGTGCCTTGCCGTCGCTTTGCGGCAGGATCAGGAATTCGGGCGACTCGGGCAGCTCGATCTTGTTCAACATCATTTGCAGCAGGGTGCCGTACTCGCTGGCGTCGCCCACCATCACGCCGCCGAGCAGGAATTTGCCGCAGTCCGACACCACGATTTTCTTGTAGACCTGTTTGCGCTCGTCGGTGAACTGGTACGAGCGGCTGCCCGGGCTGGCCGCGTGCGGATCGCCAATGCTGGCCACGTCCACGCCCATCAGTTTGAGCTTGGTGCTCATGTCGGCGCCGGTAAACGCTGCCGCTTCGCCTTGCAAGTGACGCGCGGCGACGCGCGCCATGTCGTAGCCCGGCGCCACCAGGCCGAACAGCTGCCCGTTCCACAGTGCGCATTCGCCGATGGCGTAGACGTCCGGGTCGGACGTGAGGCAGCTGTTGTCGATGGCGATGCCGCCGCGCGGGCCGATCGCCAGCCCGCACAGGCGCGCCAGGTCGTCGCGCGGGCGGATGCCGGCCGAGAAGACGATCATGTCGGTATCCAGATGGCTGCCGTCGGCAAAGTTCATGCGGTGGGTGCCGTCTTCGCCGTCGATGATCTCGAGCGTGTTCTTTTGCGTGTGGACGGTCACGCCCAGGTCTTCGATCTTGGCGCGCAGCACGCGCGCGCCGCCATCGTCGACCTGCACCGCCATCAGGCGCGGGGCGAATTCCACCACGTGGGTTTGCAGCTGCATGTCGCGCAGGGCCTTGGCGCATTCCAGGCCAAGCAGGCCGCCGCCGATCACCACGCCGGTTTTGGAGCGCTTGCCGCATTCGAGCATCGCTTCCAGGTCTTCGATGGTGCGGTAGACGAAGCAGTCCTTGCGGTCCTTGCCGGCCAGCGGCGGCACGAACGGGGTCGAACCGGTGGCGAACACCAGTTTGTCGTAGGCCAGCACTTCGCCGCTGCCGACGGTGACGGTTTTGGCTTCGCGGTCGACCGCGATGGCCTTTGCGTTCAGCTTGAGCAGCATATTGCCGCCCTCGAAGAAGCCGGCCGGCACCAGCGACAGCTGGTCGGCCGATTTACCGGCAAAGAATTCGGACAGGTGTACGCGGTCGTAGGCGGCGCGCGGCTCCTCGCACAGGACCGTCACTTCCAGCCCCGACGCGGCGGCGCTGCCTAGCGACTCGAGAAATTTGTGGCCTACCATGCCGTGGCCGATGACGATGATCTTCATGCGAATTCTCCCTAAGCGACTGCGTTGTTGACGGCGACCGGACGGTCGTCCACGGCGGCGCTGAGCCGGACCGCGATGGCGCACAGCGCCGACAGCAGCACCAGGCCGCTGAGGATGGTGAGGGTTTGGGCTATATTGCCGGTGCCTTTCATCAGAAAGCCCGCAGCGACCGCGCCCACGTTGCCGCCGGCGCCGATGATGCCGGCCACGCCGCCCAATGCCTTGCTGTCGATGAAAGGCACCAGCGCGTAGGTGGCGCCGCAAGCCATGTGGGTGAACAGGCCGAAGACCAGCATGGCGATCACCGCGAAGGCGACGCCGTCGGCCTTGGCGAACCACAGCAGGCCCGCGCCTTCGCCGATCATCAGCACGAACAGCAAGGTGACGCGGCTGTTGATGGTGCCGCGCATGGCCAGCTTGTCCGATACCCAGCCGCCCAGCGCACGGGCGAACAGCGCCAGCAGGCCGAAGCTGCCGGCGGCCATGCCGGCTTGTTTCAGGCTCAGTTTGAAGTGGTCGACGTAGTAGACGGCGGCGATGTTGTGGATGAAGATCTCGATACCGAAGCAGGCGCCGTAGGTGACGAACAGCAGCCACACGCGGTGATTGGCGCTGGCGGCCTTGAAGCTCTCCCAGCCCCCCGCTCGGGCAGCGCCCTTGCTACCACCCTCGACAGGGATGCCGGCGGCGCGCATGGCGTCGTAGTTACCTTGCGGGCAGTCCTGGGTGAATGTCCAGTACAAGCCGGCCATGACGACCATCAGCACGCCGGGGACCAGGAGGGCCACCCTCCAGCCGAGGGCTTCGCTTACGCCGAGCATCAGCAGCGCGCCGACCAGCAGGGGCATCAGCGCCTGGGCCGCGCCGCCGCCGGCGTTGCCCCAGCCGGCGGCGGCCGCGTTGGCGGTGCCGACGACGTTGGGGGCGAACATGACCGAGGTGTGGTACTGGGTGATGACGAAGCTGGCGCCTACGGCGCCGATGCCGAGGCGGAAGAACAGGAAGCTTTCGTAGCTTTGCGAGGCAGCCACGCCAAGGACGGGGATGGCGCCGAGCAGCAGCAGGCCTGTGTAGGCCTTGCGCGGTCCGAAGCGGTCGCACATGGGGCCGACGACCAGGCGGACCAGGATGGTGATGGCGACGGCGGCGATGTTGATGTTGGCAACCTGGGCCAGGGTCAGGCCGAATTCGCCTTTGATAATGGGCATCAGCGGCGCGCAGGCGAACCAGGCGAAGAAGCAGACGAAGAAGGCCATCCAGGTCAGGTGGAAGGCGCGCATCTGCGGTGTGCTCATACTAAAGAGAGCGATGGTGTTTGCTTTGGTGGCCATGTTTTATCCCGTTAAAAACAAAAAGGCGTCCGACCAGACCCGGTTGTCAACACCAGGTTGGACGGACGCCGTTGTCCTGCCGATCCGTCGTTAGATCAGCGCAAGTTGTTCAGGGGATCGCCATTGATCCGATAGGTATTGATTAGCAAACGCCGTGCCAGCGTGGCTCAGGGGTGGGATGGACGGGTGCGAGGGGAGAATTCAAGCGGACGCTACATTGCGGTGCAACAATGCCCG
Source organism: Massilia genomosp. 1 (assembly GCF_011682185.1). Lineage (NCBI taxonomy): Bacteria > Pseudomonadati > Pseudomonadota > Betaproteobacteria > Burkholderiales > Oxalobacteraceae > Massilia > Massilia genomosp. 1. The sequence goes on along the minus strand of NZ_WHJF01000140.1, from coordinate 3,027 downwards.
AAAATGATGCGTGCATGCGTGCGTCCCTGCCTCATTGATCAAGAATCGGAAACGACCCGGCATAGCCGCGCGGATCGCCGCCATCCCAGCGCACGCCGTCGATGAGGGTCGAACTGCGCATGCTCGATGCCGGTAACTGGGTCCCGGTCATCTCGGCCGCGCCTGTGTACAAGTCGATCCGGTTGACCGCCCGGGCCTGGCCCAGGTAATCCGGATCTTCCCTGAGCAAACCCCACCTGCGCTGCTGGGTCATGAACCACATCCCGTCCGACAGATACGGAAAATTGACCTCGCCGTCGCCATGAAAACGCAGCGCCCGCGCATCCGTCCAGCGCGCGCCGGCGCCATTGTCGTACTGCCCAAAGAGGCGCGCCGCAATGGCTTGCCTGCCCGTGTTCAGGTACGCCGTTCCGGCCAGCACCGTGGCCGTGTGCTCCTTGTTGGCCTGGGAAGCCTCGATCCAGCGGCTGGCGTCGAGCAGGGCCGCGATCATGGCGCGGCAGGTAGCCGGTTCGCTCGCGGCAAACGCCGCCGTGGTCCCCAGCACCTTGCCCGGATGATCGGGCCAGATTTGCTGGCTGCTCACCGCCGTCACGCCCACGCCCTCGTCGATGGCGCGCTGGCCCCACGGTTCGCCCGCGCAGAAACCGTCGATCATGCCCGCCCGCAAGCTGCCCACCATCTGGGCCGGCGGCACCGTCAGCGCGCGCGCCTGGCGCAGCGGGTCGATGCCGTGCGCCGCCAGCCAGTAATACAGCAGCATCGCGTGGTTACCAGTCGGAAAAGTGTGGGCGAACGTGGTGCTGCGGGGACAATCCCGCATGTGCTGCGCCAGGCTCGGCCCATCGAGCGCGCCCTGCTCCGCCAGCGCGCGCGACAAGGTCACCGCCTGGCCATTGCGGCTCAGGTTCATGAGCACCGCCATCGCCTGCCGCTGACAGCCGATGCCCAGCTGCACGCCGTACATCAGGCCATACAGCACGTGGGCGGCGTCGAGCGCGCCCGAGCCAAGCTTGTCGCGCAGATTGGCCCAGGAAGTCTCGCGGCTGAGGACGATCCTGATGCCGTACTGGCGGTCGAAGCCGCACTCGGTCGCCATGACCAGCGACGCGCAATCGGTCAAGGGCATGAAGCCGATCCTGACCGTGCGCAATTGATTACTGTTTATCACTGCCATACCACTCCTTGTGTTCCCGCCGGCACCGATTCAACCGAGCAGATCCTCGACATCGAGGATGCGCTGGGCGATCTCCGCCAGCTTCAGATTCTTGTTCATCGCCATGCTGCGCAGCTTCTGGTAGGCCTGGTCCTCGGTCAGCCGGTGATGCGTCATCAAGATGCCCTTGGCGCGGTCGATCACCTTGCGTTCGGCCAGCTTGTGGCGCGTCTCGCTGAGCTCGGCCAGCAGTTTCTGCTCCTGGCGGAAACGCGCCAGCGCCACGTTCAGCACCGGTTTGATGCGCTCGGACTGCAAGCCGGCCACGATGTAGGCCGACACACCAGCCGCCATGGCCGCGTCCATGCTGGTGGTGGTGGCGTCCTCGGTAAACAGCACGATCGGGCGGCGCTCGTCGCGGGTGGCGATGACGATATGCTCGAGCACGTCGCGCGCGTCCGATTCGGCGTCGATGATGATCATGTCGGGCTGTAGTTGGGCAATCCTTTCTGGAAGGTAGATATCGGCGGGCAGCGAAGCGACGATGTCGTAGCCCGATTCGAGCAGGCCGATGCGCAGCGCATTGCCGCGCATGACCTGGACGGCCAGGGCGGCATCGTGCTCGCCACCGTCCGGCACGATGGTGTTGACGACGACAATGCGCAGCGTGCGAGGGGGGAGCGCGGGAGTTCTGGACATTTGTTTGCTGGAGAGTGTGGCCATGTACTTACCATACAAGCAAGATGCGCGCCAAGCATGCAAAGGGGGTCCAATGAGGTGGAACGGACGGGAATAGTTGCATCCTTCAGCCAGCCTGCGCTACATTGCGCTTCCTGCATCCAACCATTCCGAAAGCCGAGTATGCGCATCTGTTCTTCCCTCCTTGGCGGCGTCCTCCTCGCCGCAGCCCTGCTGGCGCCCGGCCTGGCGGCGGCCGATCCGTCCATCATCTACCTGGTCCGGCATGGCGAGAAGGGAGCAGTCGAGAAAGATCCTGAGTTGACGGCCCAGGGCAAGGCCCGCGCCGGCAATATTGCCGCCATCCTCAGGTCGACCGGCATCACCCATATTTACAGCAGTACGGCGCAGCGTACGCGGCAGACGGCGCAGCCGCTGGCCAGCGCCCTGGGACTGGAGGTGCGCACCTACGACCCCGCGCAGGGCGCCAGGCTGGTCGCGCAGGTCAAGGCGGCGGGAGGGACGGCCTTGGTGGTTGGCCACTCGAATACGGTTCCGGAACTGGTGCGCTTGTTTGGCGGAAAACCGGGCGCCGATATCGGCGATGATGAATTCGACCGGCTGTACCAGTTGATCGTCGATCAAGATGGCGGCGTGACGACGGTGTTGCTGCATTCGGTGCCGAATTGAGGGGACAGGACTACAGCGAACAGCGCATGCGGTCTTTGTTCGGTCGCCGCTGGCAGCGCCGGGGTGGAACCAAGTAGGAAGTTTGCACGTGCATCCTGGCAAGCGGTTCCAGCCTCCGGCGCTTCAACGACGTTCGAAGCCTTTTCCATCGACAAAAGGGGCCCTCGAAAAACCGTAGCGAGCGGCGTCAGTTTGGTCCGAGAAGCGCAGCCGTACGAATGTACGGTGAGCATCGCCGGGCGAAAATGACGCCGCGCAGGAGGTTTTTCGAGGTCCCCAAAAGACTCGAACAAAGACTTAATGCGCCGTCACATAAGCCGGCGCCTCCTTCGGCGACTGGCTCAGGACCGTTTTCTTGACATCCTCCCCTCCCTAAAGGAAGGGGATTCCTACGGCGCCGCGTGATGATCTACGGGTCGCTTCGGTGGGTTCCTGCTTCATCGAGCGGCCTGACTGCGCCGACTCTCCACAGGCCAAGACGCGATGTCCTCGCGCTAAAACAT
>NZ_WHJF01000013.1:0-91850 GCF_011682185.1 Massilia genomosp. 1 | reverse complement strand
AATGTTTTAGCGCGAGGACATCGCGTCTTAGCCTGTGGAGAGTCGGCGCAGTCAGGCCGCTCGATGAAGCAGGAACCCACCGAAGCGACCCGTAGATCATCACGCGGCGCCGTAGGAATCCCCTTCCTTTAGGGAGGGGAGGATGTCAAGAAAGCCATGAAGTTTGACAAGGCATCTGAAAAGCTCCTCGGCAGCTCTGGAAAAGCCATCCAGGCCTACATGAAAGCCGGCTATGTCAATCCACGTCCGAACGGGCGCGCCGATTACACCGATTATTACCTGCTCAGAAAGCCTGCGAGCTTGTTGGGACACCCGCTGGTGCTGATTGAAGAGGAATACCTGACGCGCTATGCCGGCTGCTGCGTCAGCAAGGGGCTTGGCGTAACGGTCAGCGTGGCGGGGAGTATCGGGGCGCTGAAAAAATTCGCGGCGCAGAATCGCTGCACGCTGGAAGAACATGTTGATCCCGGCAAACAATTGCGCTCGTTCGGCATCAAGAATGCTCTTCCGAAGGGCAACTATGCGTCTCTGAGTTGCCGCGTGCGCGATGTTGAACAAAACCCTGGATAAGCGCAGCGACGCCTATGCCTTGCTGCACGCGCTTGGCGCCAGCGCGCGCCTGCTGCGTCACCTGCAACTGGTGGGCGAAGCCGCCGATGCGCTGATCGATATCTACAACAGCCTGGCACTGCGCTTCGATGCGCGCCTGATCGAGCTTGGCGCGGCGGTGCACGACGCCGGCAAGATCGTCTTTCCCGAAGAACTCGACGGCCCCGGTGCGCGCCACGAGGCGGCCGGCCAGGCCCTGATGCTGGCCAACGGCGTGCCGCCGGCGGTGGCGCGCTGCTTCGTGTCGCACGCGGCGTGGCAGGAACCGGGCAACTCGTTCGAGGAGTTGTCGGTCGCGCTGGCCGACAAACTCTGGAAGGGCAAGCGCGAGGAAGAACTTGAGCTTCGCGTCATCGATATGATCGCCGCACAACGCGGCCAATTGCGCTGGGATGTGTTCACCACGCTCGACTCGGCGTTCGAAGACATCGCCGCCGGTGGCGGCGAACGCCTGCGGCGCAGCATCGTTTAAGTCAGTCGCCTTACCGATTCGCGCACCACCAGGCTCAGTGCCGGCAGCGCCACCTTCACCTCGTCATGCGCGATCATCCCCAGCATCATGGTGCCGATGCACGAGCCGACGTCGTACAAGGGCTGGCGCACCGTGGTCAGGGGCGGGGTGGTGTACATCGAACTGTGCAGGTCGTCAAAACCGATGATCGAGACGTCTTCCGGCACCCGGATGCTGCGCCGGTACAGCGCCAGGCGCGCGCCGTAGGCGGAGAGGTCGTTGGCCGCGAAGATGGCCGAAAAGCGCGCCCCCGACGTGAGCAGCTGGTTGACCGCCTGCAGCCCGCCCGACTCCTGGAAGTCGCCCGCCACGATCAGGTCAGGATCGGGTTCGATGCGGTGTTTCGCCAGCGTGTCGCGGTAGCCGGCCAGGCGCGCATGCGCATCTTCCTGGTCGTCCGAACCGCGAATGAAGGCGATGCGCCGGTGCCCCTGTTCGATCAACAGTTCCATCGCCTCGCAGGCGGCGCCGTAATTGTCGAGGAAGAAACCGAAAACCCGCTCGCCTTCGAGCTTGCGCCCGAACGCCACGATCGGCACGCGCTGCGAAAAATCGAGGATCTGGGTGTCGCTCATGTTCCCGGTCAGGATCACCACGCCGTCCACGCGCCGCCCGATCAGCAGTTCGACCCGCTCGGCTTCCTCGGCCGCGTGCCAGTGCCCGCTCATGATCAGCAGCGCGTAGCCGGCCGCCTTGACCGCATCCTCGATGCCGACCATGGCGTCGTTGAAGTAGCCCGACACCAGCGACTGCGTCAACACGCCGATGGTGCGCGTGCTGCCCATCTTCAGGCCCTGCGCCACCAGGTTCGGCTTGTAGTTCAGGCGTTCGATGGCGTCTTCGATGCTGCGCCGCTTGGCGTCCGACACGCGCGCGGTGCCGTTCATGAAGCGCGACGCGGTGGCCGGGGACACACCGGCGGCATGCGCCACCTGGTGCAAGGTAACGGGGCCGTTCCCGGTGGTCCTCATCGACGCTCGCACAAGTGCTCCACCAGCGCGCGGTGCGGCGGCAGGTCGGCCAGCGCATGGCCGGCCAGTCTGGCGATCATGGCAAATTCGCCAGCCGCTTCGTCGCGCCGCGCCGGATGGCAGGCGCTCGCATGCAGGCTGGTGGCGAACTCCATCCCGTACAGCACGTACTGCCAGCTGGACGTCGGGTACATCTCCACATCGGCCACGAAGTCGAGCCGGTGCGGCGGACGGCAGCGCCACATGGCCAGCTTGTCGCGCAGCGATGCGGGAATCGAGCGCGGGTCGGTGTTGTCGGTCCAGAAGGAAGAATCGGTGCGCTGCGACAGGCAGTAGTGCAGTTTGATGAAGTCGACCACGCGCTCGTAGCGCTCGCGCATCAGGCGGTTGTACTGGGCCGCCACCGGGGCGGTGTCGCCGTTGAAGGGGAACAGGTGGCCGATCAGGTAAGCCGCCGTTTCGATCAGGCCGATGCCGGACGATTCGAGCGGCTCCAGGAAGCCGCCCGACAGGCCGACCGCCACGCAGTTTTTGATCCACTGTACGTCGCGGTAGCCGATGTTGAGTTTCAGCTGGCGCGGCGTGAGCCCATCGGCCGCCGCGCCGATGTACTGGCGCAGCACTTGCTCTGCGCGTTCGTCGGTGGTGTGGCGGCTCGAATACACGTAGCCAATGCCGCGCCGCTGCTGCAGGCCGATGTCCCAGGTCCATCCGGCTTCGTGCGCGGTGGAGATGGTGTACGACGGGATCGGCGTGTCCGGCGCGGGGTAGGGTACCTGCATCGCCAGCGCGCGGTCGACGAACAACACGTCGTCCATCTTGCGAAACGGTGAGCCGAGCGCTTCGCCGATCAGCGCGGCCCGAAAACCCGTGCAGTCCACGTACAGGTCCGCGCCCAGCGCGCCATGTTCGCGCGTGTGTACGCAGGCGATCGCGCCGTCGGCGTCCAGTTCGACCCGTTCCACTTTGGCCTGCACATGGCGCACGCCAAGCGAGCGGCCATGCTCGGCCAGCAGGGCGGCGAAGCGCCCGGCCTCGAAGTGGTAGGCGTAGTTCATCGGCCCGCTGTAGTCGGCGTCGGCCAGGCGTTTCGGCCCGTGCGCGGCGTCGGCCACGCGCTTTTGCATGGTCGCCGCCTGCGCGAACGGCACGCCGGCGCCGGCCGTGCCCTGCAGCCAGTGCGGCAGCAGTTCCGGCCCGCCCTGGCGCTGGCTGGGCTGGCTGAACGGATGGAAGTAGTGGTCGGCGCCAGGCGCGCCGGCCGGGCGTACCCAGTTGTTGAAGCGTACGCCCTGCTTGAAGGTGGCCTGGCATTCGCGCACGAAGCGCGCTTCGTCGATGCCGATCGCCGCCAGGGTCGCGCGGATCGAGGGAAAGGTGCCTTCGCCCACGCCGATGATGCCGATCTCGGGCGACTCGACCAGGGTGATGCCGACGCCGGCCGCACCGGCGTGCGCCGCACCCAGGGTGCGCGCCAGGTAGCAGGCGGTCAGCCAGCCGGCAGTGCCGCCGCCGACGATCAATACATTATGAAACGCTTTCATGAATTGCCCCTTTTTGTGGCGATGTGTGGCAGATATGACAAATCGGCTCGCACCATAATATTTCGTTTGACTTTGGAATGCACCGAAATGTACGATGAAATCGTTTTCAAGCAATCTGAAAACGTTTTCTCGCCCAGCCAAGTTTTGAACAACAAAAATCGGACAATTCCGAATGGAGACTGCATGAAATCTACCGCCACCCAGGCGTTTCGCCGCGCTCGCGCCCCAATTCAACTCGCCATCCTGACATTGCTCGCAGGCATTGGCGCGGCCCACGCCCAGGATGTGGCGCAAGCCCAAGCAGCGCCCGCGCTCAGCAAGAGCATCGGCAGCGCCGACTCGAACGTGATTCCCGAAGTCGTCGTCACCGCGACCAAGCGTTCGACCCCGCTGCAAAAAACCCCGATCGCCATCACCGCGATCAATGCCGCCGCGCTGCAGGACAACCACGTGCAAACGATCCAGGATGTCGTCAACCTGGTGCCGGGCTTCCAGGCCACCGGCCAGGGCGACCATGGCGTGATCACCATGACCCTGCGCGGCATCGGCAACGACAGCGCCAAGACCGAATACGCCGATCCCGAAGTGGCCAGCTTCGTCGACGGCATCTACTCGCCGCGTCCGGAAGGCGCCACCTCGCTGCTGTTCGACCTGGAAGCGATCGAAGTGCTGCGCGGCCCGCAAGGCACGCTGTGGGGCCGCAACTCCACCGTCGGCGCGGTCAACATGCAGACCACCAAGCCTGTGATCGGGGAGCGTTCCGGCAGCGTCGAAGCGGGCATGGGCGACTACAAGCGCCTCGGCACGCGTGGCGCCGTGAATATTCCGCTCGGCGAAACCGCTGCCCTGCGCATCGCCGCCGTGCATGAACAGCACGACGGCTACATCGATTATCAAAAACTGCCGTCGATTTCGCTGGCCGACCAGCGCGCCGCCTTCAAGGCCGGCGGCGGCAAGGATGCCGATTTCCGTCCGATCAATCCGAACCTGTTCGTCGCCGGCGGCCCCAAATACGGCGCCCAGGACCAGACCGCAGTGCGCCTGTCGCTGCTGTGGAACATCGCGCGCGACGTGAAGTGGAACGTGTCGTACGAAAAATTCGCCGACCGCGGCACCCCGAGCATGAATCTGCTGCAAAACCCGCGCGCCGGCACCGACCTGTGGTCGACCCTGGCCGACGTGGCGCCGACCCTCAAGCGCGATACCGACGCGATCCGCTCGCGCCTCGAATACACCATCAACGACTCGCTGGCGCTGCACTACATCGCCGGCGTGTCGCGCTTCTCCGGTTCGTCGACCTTCGACCAGGATGGCGGCGCCGCCGTGCCGACCAGCTTTGCCACGGGCGCGACCTACCAGGCCAACAACACGGTCTCGTCGAACTACAAGAACCACAGCCACGAACTGGAACTCCAATCGCTCGGCAAGCAGGATATCGACTGGCAGCTCGGCCTGTACTACGCGGCTGAAAAGAACGACATCCGCTTCGACATCCCGATCTTCAGCGGCACCCAGGAAGGCACCGTCAACTGGCAGGGTTCCTTCATCCAGCCGAAGGAAACGGTGGCCTCGAGCGCCGCCTTCGGCCAGGCGACCTGGAATGCGACCGAGAAGCTGCACCTGACCGGCGGCCTGCGCTACACCAAGGACAAGCGCACCAACGAAGGCGGCAACGGCTACACCTGGAACGGCGACAAGAACGTGGCCCAGGTGCCGCTGTCGCCATCGATCGATCCGCGCATTCCCGGCCAGGGCTACAGCCCCGGCTCGCCATCGAACGATGGCGTCTACCACGGCAGCAAGGTCACCGGCCTGGTACGCGTGAACTATGAGCTCGACCGCAGCAACATGGTCTACGCCAGCGTGGCCACCGGCTACAAGTCGGGCGGCCTGCAGGATGGCGGCCGTCCGTACGGCGCCGAAACGCTGACCAACTATGAAATCGGCAGCAAGAGCACCCTGATGGGCGGCATGGTCAAGGTGAACAATGCGGCTTACTACTCGGACTTCAAGGACTTCCAGTTCAGCGCCCCGGTCACCAATCCGGACGGCACCCGCGGCCTGGCCACCAACAACGCCGAAGGCGCCACGGTGTGGGGCCTGGAGTCGGAAATCGCGGCCAAGCTCACCCGCGACGACAAGCTGCAACTGACCTTGGCCTATACCCGCGCCAAGCTGGGCAAACTGATCGGCGGCACCAACGACTACACCCTGCCGGTATGCACCGTGCCGGGCATCAGCACCTGCCTGGACGTGAGCGGCAACGCCATGCCGCACGCACCGAAGTTCTCGATGCAGCTGCAGTACCAGCACACGTTCGAACTGGCCGGTGGCGCCACGGTGGTGCCGCGCATCTCGACCCACTACGAAACCGCGTCCTGGCTGAGCGTGTTCAACCTGGGCGAGGGCGACCGCCAGAAAGCCTATACCCGCACCGACCTGGGCCTGCGCTACACCAACAACAAGTGGTGGGTCGATGCCTTCGTGCGTAACGTGGCCGATAAAAACATCAAGACCAGCGCCGGCAATTCCTTCGGCCCGTACATGGCGCAGTACCTGCCGCCGCGTACCATCGGCTTTAACACCGGCGTCGACTTCTAACGCACTTACTTAAGTCCCGTCAAGCTGTCCGCTTCCCCCGGGAGGCGGACCACGGCGCGGCGTGCCCGGATGGGCGCCGCGCGTCCCGTCATCGCCCCACCGATATCGAGCTCCACCATGAACCAATCCAATCAATTTCCCGCCGACTTTACGTGGGGAGTCGCGACCAGCGCTTTCCAGATCGAGGGCGGCGCCAACGCTGATGGCAAGGGGCCATCGATCTGGGATACCTTCTGCCTGAACCCGAACAACATCAAGGACCAGAGCGACGGCACCGTCGCCTGCGACCATTACCACCGCTATCGCGAGGACGTCGCCCTGATCTCGTCGCTGAACGTGGACGCCTACCGCTTCTCGATGGCCTGGGCGCGCGTCCAGCCGAGCGGCAAGGGCGCCTGGAACGAAGCCGGCTTCGGTTTCTACGACCGCCTGCTCGACGAACTGGCCGCGAGAGACGTCAAGGCCCACCTGACCCTGTACCACTGGGACCTGCCGCAAGGCTTGCAGGACGACGGCGGCTGGATGAATCGCGACACCGCCTACCGCTTTGCCGACTACGCCCAGGAAGTGGCGCGTCGTTTCGGCAACCGGATCGAGGCCATCGCCACCCATAACGAGCCGTGGTGCAGCGCCAATCTCGGTTACGGCAATGCGCAGTTCGCGCCCGGCGTGACCGACGCCAGGCAGGCGATTCAAGTGTCGCACCACCTGCTGCTTTCGCACGGCCTGGCCATGAGCGCCATGCGCACCGCCGCCACCTCGGCGCGGCTGGGCATTGTGCTGAACCAGTGGACGGCCGATCCGGCCACCGATTCGGAGCTTGATCGCGCCATGGCCGAACTGGAATACGCGCGCTCGGTGCAGTGGTTCATGGACCCGATCTTCAAGGGACATTACCCGGAGCTGGCGCTGCGCGCGCACGGCGAGAACGCACCCGTGGTCCACGTGGGCGACATGGCCGCCATCGCCCAGCCGATCGACTTCCTCGGCGTGAACTACTACTTCCGCTCCTTCTGCAGCGCCGAAACGCCGCCGCGCACGGCGCCCGGCAAGCTCGGTTTCACCGACATGGGCTGGGAAATCTATCCGCAGGGCCTGACCGAACTGCTGCTCAAGCTCAATGCCGAATACATGCTGCCGCCGGTTTACATCACCGAAAACGGCATGGCCAACCCGGATACGGTCAGCGACGGCAGGGTGGCCGACCCGGAGCGCATCGCCTACGTGCAGATGCACCTGGACGCGCTCAAGGCGGCCATGGAGCAGGGCGTCGACGTGCGCGGCTACTTCCTCTGGAGTTTACTCGACAACTTCGAATGGAACTCCGGTTACGCCAAGCGCTTCGGCATCGTGCATGTCGATTACGCGACCCAGGAGCGCACCCTCAAGGACAGCGCCATCTGGTACCGCGATTTCCTGACCGCGCAGCGCCAGCGCTGATCGACCGTTCTTCCCTTGGAGGCAACATGGTTCCTGATTCCTATGCCGACGGTCCGCGCCTGCTGGCCGACATCGGCGGCACCAACGCGCGCTTTGCGCTCGAACAGGGCGCCGGGCGGGTGGGCGACGCGCACACCCTGGCCTGCGCCGATTACGCGCACTTCGACGACGCCGTCCGCGCCTATCTAAACCGCTTGCCGGCGCGGCGCGTGCGCCACGCGGTCATCGCGATCGCCAATCCGGTCGACGGCGACGCCGTCCAGATGACCAATCACCACTGGGCGTTTTCGATCAACGCCTCGCGCGCCGCGCTGGGCCTGGACACCCTGCTGGTGGTGAACGACTTTGCCGCGCTGGCGATGGCGCTGCCGGCCCTGGGCCCGGCCGGCTTGCAACAGATCGGCGGCGGTCAAGCCCTTGCCACCGGCGTGACCGGCCTGGTGGGCGCCGGCACGGGTTTGGGCGTGGCCGGCCTGGTGCCGGTCGACGGACGCTGGGTGGCGCTCCAGAGCGAAGGCGGCCACGTCGCCTTTTCGCCGTTCGACGAGCGCGAAGTGGCGGTGCTCCAGCATTGCTGGCAGCGTTACGAGCACGTCTCGGCCGAGCGCATCGTCTCCGGTCCGGGGATCGTGTTGATCCGCGAAGCGCTGGCCGCGCACCGTGGCCTGCGGGTCGACGCCAGCCTGTCCACCGCCGGCATCGTCGAGCGCGCGCTGGCCGGCAGCGACCCGCTGTGCCGCGAAACGCTGGACTGCTTTTGCGGTATGCTCGGCACCGTCGCGGCGAACCTGGCGGTTACCCTGTGCGCGCGCGGCGGCCTGTATATCGGCGGCGGCGTGGTGCCGCGCCTGGGCGCGTATTTTGCCGGCTCGCCGTTTCGGGCGCGCTTCGAGAACAAGGGCCGCTTTTCCGCCTTTGCCTCGCGGATCCCGACCCTGGTCATCACCGCTCCCTATCCGGCCATGCTGGGCGCGGCGACGATTTTATCGGAGCACCTGGCCGACCTGGCGCCGCCACGCGCCATGCCGCGCGCCGTAGCGCCATTCCCGCTGCCTATTCTTGAAACGGAAATCGACCATGCACGCTTCTAAACCGACCGCCTGGCCCTTGTTGTGGGTGCCTACCGGTTACTTCACGATGGCGCTCGGGTATGTCATGCTGACCTCCGTCACCGCCATCATGTTCAAGAATCTCGGCATGGACAACGGCAAGGCGGCCGAGTATTCGAGCCTGCTGATCCTGGCCTACACGATCAAGCCGCTGTTCGCGCCGTTCGTCGAAATGTACCGCACCAAGAAGTTCTTCGTGCTGTGCGCGCAGACCATGCTCGGACTCGGTTTCATCGGCATCGCGCTGGTGATGGCGCTGCCGAACTACATGACGATCCTGATGGCGCTGTTCTGGGCCATGTCCTTCGTCGGGGCGACCCAGGACATCGCCAGCGACGGCGTCTACGTCACCTCGCTCGACTCGCGCGCGCAGTCGCTGTACTGCGGCATCCAGAGCCTGAGCTGGAACGTCGGCCCGATCGTGGCCGCCGGCGGCATGGTGTACCTGAGCGGCTGGCTGCACGTACACATGTTCCACCACGACGCGGCCGTGTTCGGCCCGGACTGGATCGAATCGTGGCGCATCATCTTCTTTCTGGTGGGCGGACTGACCGTGCTGATGGCGCTCTGGCATGCGCGCTTCATGCCCGATGGCGCACGCGCCGACAACACGCCGGCCAGCGTCCGCGCGGTCGGCCATTTTCTGGCCGACTCCTTCGTCACCCTGTTCCAGAAGCGCGGCGTGTGGCGCATGATCGCGTTTGCGTTCCTGTTCCGCCTCAGTATCGGCTTCCTCGAAAAAATCGGACCATTTTTCATGGTCGATCCGGCCGCCAAGGGCGGCCTGGGGCTGAGCAACGAAAAGCTGGGCGTCATCTACGGCACCTACGGCCTGGCCGCGGTGCTGCTCGGGTCTTTGCTGGGTGGCTGGTACGTGGCCAAAAAAGGCTTGAAGCCGACCCTGTTCGTGCTGTGCTGCGCGGTTAACATCCCGAACGTGACATTCCTGATCATGGCGATCTACCTGCCGACCAACCTGTACCTGATCACGGCCGGCGTCATGATCGAGAAGTTCTTCTATGGCTTCGGTGCGGTCGGCTTCATGATCTACCTGATGCAGCAACTCGCGCCGGGCAAGTACACCACCACGCACTACGCTTTCGGCACCGGCATCATGGGCCTGTGCGGGCTGGTGACGGGCGCGGTCAGCGGCCACCTTCAGGTCTCGATGGGCTACGTCAGCTACTTCATCTTCGTGATGGTCGCCACCATCCCCTCGTTCATCGCCACCTGGTTCGCGCCGTTCCATATCGATGAAGCGGCAAGCGACGAACCAAAGGGCGTGCAGGCGGTGCCGGCATGAGGCGCGCGCCGGCCGGCCTGCTCTGTGTCCTGCTGGCGGCCGGCGTGTGCGCCAGCGCGGCGCCCGACGCGATCCGCGTCAACCAGGTCGGCTTCGCTCCGCTGGCGCACAAGGTGGCCGTGCTACCGGCCGGCGCCAGCGGCGAGGTGGAAGTGATCGACGCCGCCAGCGGCGCGGTTGCCTGGCGCGGCCGGGCCGGCCCCGCCGGCGCCTGGCGCGAGTCCGGCGAGTCGGTCAGGCTGGCCGATTTTTCGGCCCTGGCGCGGCCCGGCGAGTACCGCGTCCGCGCTGCCGGCGTGGCGCCGTCGGAGCGCTTTGCGGTGCGCGCCGGCGTGTATGCGGAGCTGAACCGCGCCGCGCTCAAGGCGTATTACTTCAACCGCTCCGGCACGGCGCTCGACGCTTCCCACGCCGGCGTGCATGCGCGCGCCGCCGGCCATCCCGACACGCGCGTGCTGGTGCATGCCTCGGCGGCATCAAAAGAGCGGCCGGAAGGCACCGTCATCGCCAGCGCCAAGGGCTGGTACGACGCCGGCGACTATAACAAGTACATCGTCAACTCGGGCATCTCGACCTACACCCTGCTGGCCGCGTTCGAGCACTATCCCGACTATTTCGCGCGCAAGCGCAGCGCCATTCCCGAGAGCGGCAACGCGCTGCCCGACATCCTCGACGAGGCGCTGTGGAACCTGGAGTGGATGCTGACCATGCAGGACCCGCATGACGGCGGCGTCTACAACAAGTTGACCAACCTGCGCTTCGACGGCATCGTCATGCCGGACCAGGCCGGGGCGGAGCGCTACGTGGTGCAAAAGGGAACCGCGGCCACGCTCGATTTCGCCGCCACCATGGCCACCGCCAGCCGCGTGCTCAAACCTTACGAGCGGCAGTTGCCCGGCCTGTCGGCGAAGATGCTGCGCGCGGCCGAAGCGGCGTGGGAATGGGCGCGCGCCAATCCGGCCGTGGTGTTCCGCAATCCGGCCGGGGTGGTGACCGGCGAATACGGCGACGCCACCTTCGACGACGAATTCGCCTGGGCCGCGGCCGAACTGTATATCAGCAGCGGCAAGGACAGCTACTACGCGGCCATGCGGCCGGCCGCGGTGACGGCCAGCGTGCCGCAATGGGCCGACGTGCGCGCCCTGGCCTGGATCTCGCTCGCGCATCACCGCAACAGCTTGAGCGCGGTGGCCGACCGCACGCTGATCGCCGCGCGCATCGACACCCTGGCGGCGGCGCTGGCGGCCAGGTGGCGCGCTTCCGCCTACGGGGTGCCGATGCAGGGCGACGATTTCGTCTGGGGCAGCAATGCGGTGGCCTTGAACCAGTCGATGATGCTGCTGCAAGCGTACCGCCTGAACGGCAAGCGCGATTACCTCGACGCCGCGCAGGCCGGCCTCGATTATGTGTTGGGGCGCAACGCCACCGGGTATTCGTTCGTGACCGGTTTCGGCGCGCGCCAGGTCATGCATCCGCATCACCGCCCGTCGATGGCCGACCAGGTGGCCGCGCCCGTGCCGGGTTTCCTGGCGGGCGGGCCGCATGCGGGGCAGCAGGACAAGGGCGACTGCAAGGGGCAATATCCGTCGGCGTTGCCGGCGCTGTCGTACATCGACGACGATTGCAGCTACGCCAGCAATGAAGTGGCGATCAACTGGAATGCGCCGCTGGTGTACGTGTCGGCGGCGCTCGATGTGCTGGGCGGGACGGCGCCGTGAAGCGCGACGACCCGTATGTGATGCTGGCGATGCTGGTGCGGCAGGAGCAGTTGTTGCAGTTCGATGTGTTCAACAGCGATATCGCGCTCGAAATCGGCCTGCGGCTGGTGCGGCCACCACCGCCACACCCGGAAAGTCGCGCAGCACGCGCTCGCCCTGGCTGGAGCACACGTGCGTCAGGCGCAGGCCTGGCGTGGTGGCGATCAGCGGTGCCTGGAAGGTGGCGCCGGAAAAGCCGTAGCCGATCAGGCCGACGCGCACTTCACGCGCTGCGTCCATGCTCACGCCTGCAGCCAGGCGGCGTGGGCGTCGACCAGGCCGGCCCCGGTGGCGCCGTCGATGCCTGGTCCGGCCTTCACGCCCAGCCCTTCCGGATCGCTGGACGGGCTGGCCGAGCCGTCATGCACGTCGATCGCGGTGCGCACCAGCAGGCCCTTGATGTCGGCCGGCGTGAGCTTGGGATTTTTCTGCAGCAGCAGGGCGCATACGGCGGCGATCTGCGGCGCCGAGGCCGAGGTGCCGCTGAACACGGCCCAGCCGTCGCCGGGACGGGTGCCGTCATGCGCAGCGTTCCCGGTATCGATCTCGGCGCCGGGCGGCACCGGCAGCATGATGTAATCGGCGTTCGGCAGCATGCCGACCAGGCCGCATACATCGGGCACGTGGCGGCCTGAATAGATGCCGCTGGTAAAGGCCGAGGCGTAATCCGACGCTGTCATCGCGCCGTTTTCGGCGACGAAGGTGCCGCCGACGCTGAGCACTTCCGGCATCGAGCCCGGGAAGGCGTAGTGGCCGTTGCCTGCGGAGAAAACCACCACGATGCCGCTGGCAATCGCCGCCTGGATTTCGGCTTCCAGCGGTTTCAGGCCGTTCGGCAAGTCGGCCAGTTCGGAGACGCCATCGTTATCGCGCAAGTCGTAGCACATGCTCACCGTGATCACGTGCGGCTTGTGCTTGAGCGCTTCCTGGAAGCCTTCGAGGATGCTGGCGCCGCCGTTCGGATCGGCGTCGTCGCCCAGCTTGACGCCGATGAAGGTCACTTTCGGCGCCACCGCGAACACATTGGCCGACTCGCCCGTGCCGTGGCTGCCGGGATCGGTGCGGCGGTTGGTGGCCGAGGGCGCCAGCACCACCGAGGAGGTAAAACCGTTGCGCGTGAAAAATGGGTGCGAATGGTCGAAGCCGGTGTCGATCATGGCCACGCGGATGCCTTCGCCGTGGTGGCGTTCCTTGTGGATATTGGTGACGTTCAGCTTGGCCGGCACATCCTTGAGCACGTCGAGATGGTAGTAACCGACCGACGGCGGGCGCGCGCTGGCGCCGGGGTCGGCCAGGTAAATGTGCGGCCACTGGATATAGGCGTCGTCGATCAGCGCCTTGATCGCCGGATCGGGATTCCAGGGAGCGCCCTTGGCCGGGTAGAACACCTGGTCGCTCGAGTAGCTCTGCTTCTGGCTCAGCTTGAACGGGGTCAGGCGCGTGCCGAACACTTGTTCGAACTGGGCCACGCTGCCGCGCACCGACACCGTCATGCGGCCGCGCCCGGAGACGATAAAGCCGCGCTGGCGCAGCGCCTCGATGGCCGTTTCCATTTCTCCCGGCGCCGGTTCGAAGCTGAGGATGCTGCGCGAAGACAGGCGCGCCGCCAGCTTGGTCGGGCCGGCGTTGGCGCGGCCCTTGAAGGTGATGGCGATGCGCAACTGCGCTTCCGGCGGAGCGGGTTCGCCCACGGCAGGGCGCGGCTGGCTGGGTTTGAAAGGCTGCATGGAATCCCCTAGGTAGGTTGGCCCGGCGTCGCGTGGCGCGGAGCGATGGTGATCAGGCTGACGGCGTGTTGCAGGTCCGCCGGAATCGCGAGCTCTGGTGTAGATGGTATATCGGATGCGAACCCGGATCTACTATTTGGAATTGGTCCGAATAAATTTTCTGCCTGGGCCAGGGAGGTTTCGGCCGAGATGGTGGCCATGCCGCAGGCGGTCACATGCATGCCGTGCGCCTCGAGCAAGGCGCACAGGGCGGGGTCATCGCTGCGATCGCGGGCGCGATCGCGCAGCAGGAGCTGGAGCTTGATCATGACGGTGCGTACAAGGGGACGCTGATGTCATCATAGTAAGGCTTCGGGGGAATCTTTGCCCGACAGATGCAATCGTGCGCGCGAGGCCGCTTGCCTGCGCCCCTGGCGTCAGCCCGCGCCCGCCGCCGGTGTCCGCCGCCGGTGTCCCGCCGGTGTCAGGTCTGACATTCGGACACAGACTGAACATTGGGTAAAGATCGTTGCCTGATACAGCCGTGCTCGTGTCCGAATGTCAGACCTGACACCGGCGGGGAGATACAGCCGTGCTCGTGTCCGAATGTCAGACCTGACACCGGCGGGGAGGCTGGGAGGGTCAGGCGCCGCCGGCGTAGCCGTTCTGGCGCCAGGCTTCGAACACCACCACCGCGACCGTGTTGGAGAGATTCAGGCTGCGGTTGTCCGGACGCATCGGCAGGCGGATGCGTTGTTGCGGCGGGAACGATTCGCGCAGCGCCGGCGCCAGGCCGCGCGTTTCGGCGCCGAACACGAAGACGTCGCCCGGCAGGAACTTGGCCCCGGCGAACGGCGACGAGCCGTGCGTGGTCAGCGCGAACATGCGCGCCGGGTCGGGCCGGCATGCGCTGATATAGGCTTCCCAGTTCTTGTGGACCCGCATGCTGGCGTAATCGTGATAGTCGAGCCCGGCGCGCTTCATCTTGGCGTCGTCCAGCGGGAAACCGAGCGGTTCGATCAGGTGCAGTTGCGCGCCCGTGTTGGCGCACAGGCGGATGATGTTGCCGGTGTTCGGCGGGATTTCGGGTTCGACCAGTACGACGTGAAACAATCTATTCTCCTTGGGTGGCATGTAGTCATTAGTGCGGCGGCGTGCGCGCAAACACCATATTACTCACGCGCGCGGCGCCGAAGCGCTTGAGGGTGGCCGCCAGCGCATTGAGGGTATGGCCGCTGGTCATCACGTCGTCAACCACGCCGATGTGCCGTCCGCGCACTGCCGCCAGCATGCCGGGCGCCACCAGGAATGCATGGCGCATGTTTTTCCGGCGCTGGCCGGGCGCCACCCGCGATTGCGCCGGCGTGTCCAGCTGGCGCACGGCCAGCCGCGGGTACAGCGCAATGCCCAGCAGCGTCGAGAGCGGCCGGGCGATTTCGAGCGCCTGGTTATACCCGCGCTCGGCCAGGCGCGCCGGTCCCAGCGGCACCGGACACAGTAATTCCGGCAGCGCGAAGCCGGGCGCGGCCAGCACGGCCCGGGCCAGCACCCCGGCGCACCACGGCGCCAGCGCGAGCGCGCCGCCGAACTTGAGCCGCAGCACTAACTGGTCGAGCGGAACGGCGTAGTCGCTCGCGGCCACGGTGGCGTCGTAGGCGGGCGCGTCGGCCAGGCAGGCGCCGCACAGGAGGCCACGGTCGGCGTCCCCGAGCGGATTGGCGCAGCAGCGGCAACGCGCGCCGCCGCCGCTGACGAAGCGGCGCGTACACGGGGCGCACACCGGCGCATCGGCATCGCCGCCGCACAGGGCGCAGGCGGAGGGTAGCCATGCGGCGCCGCATGCCCGCATCCGGGGCCGCAGCCAGCGGCGCAGAAACTCGCTCATCGGACGGCCCTTTCAAAATCGCATCGCTGCAAACGGCAAGGCGGCAAACGGGTACACTGCCGGCATTATCTCATCTCACAGTCCTATGAACACGCCCGATACCTTGAGCGCGCCGATCGACCTGGCGCGCGTGCGTACCCTGTTCTCGCGCCCGCAGCGCGTGGAACGGTCCGATTTCCTGCGGCGCGAGATCGCCGCCCGCATGCATGAGCGGCTGATGCTGGTCAAAATGGCGCCCAGGCGCGTGCTCGACGCCGGCTGCGGCAGCGGCGCCGACCTGGCATTGTTGCAAAAAGATTATCCCGCCGCCCACATCGTCGGCCTCGACGCCGCCGTCGCCATGGTCGAGGCGGCCAAAACGCCGGCCTCGGCCATCAAGTCCCTGAACCAGCTGCTCAGCCGCCTGTTGCCGGGCAAGGCCGGGGTCGACCTGCTGTGCGGCGATTTTGGCAATCTGCCGCTTGGACCGGACTCGGTCGACCTGGTGTGGTCCAACCTGGCCTTGCACTGGCATCCCCAGCCCGACCGCGTCTTTGCGGAATGGCGCCGGGTGCTGCGCCAGGATGGCTTGCTGATGTTTTCCAATTTCGGCCCGGATACCCTGCGCGAGCTGCGCACGGCCTTTGCCGAGGCCGACGCCGGCGCCCCTGCGCCGGCGCGCGTGCTGCCCTTCGTCGACATGCACGACTTCGGCGACCAGTTGGTGGCGGCCGGGTTTTCCACCCCGGTCATGGACATGGAAGTCATTGCCGTCACCTACGACACGGCCGAGGCCTTGCTGGCCGACGCGCGCGCGCTGGGCGGCAATCCGCTGGCCACGCGCGCGCGCGGCTTGCTCGGGCGCGCGGCGCGCAATCGCATGCTGGCGGCGCTGGAGCGCCAGCGCCGCCCGGACGGCAAGCTCGGCCTGACCTTCGAAGTGATCTACGGCCATGCCTTCCGCCCGGCGCCGCGCGTGACGGCGGCGGGCGAGGCGATCATCCGCTTCGAGCCGCGCAAGGGGCGTTGATGCTCCGTCAATGGTTTTGCTGCGGCGCTCGCCACTTGTACCCCGCATGGTACACAACGGCCCTGAAAGCGGGGCAAACAGGGGGGCGCTGACCCGTTACGGGAGGATTTTCCCTTGATGACGTTGGGCATACTTGAGTATAATCAAGGACTAATTTTATCGGCTGTGTTGATTCTGGTGCCAAGCGCACGAGTTTTTCAACGGTGCAGCAGCCGAAAGCGATAGCAAGTGACCGTTCATCAGTGTGCTTTTTGCGCCAATGGCCGATGTCAGGGTTCCAGTCGGGTCCGCCGTGCCGTGAGCGCGCCGGGACGGTATGGGCCCTTTTTGTGCGATGGTTTCGGAGCGCCGGGATCCGATCAGGATCACTGGCGTAGAAAAAATATTCTTATTTTTGGGTGGTTGGGGAAAACATGACATATGCAAAGCGACTTCAGGCCTTGATGTTCGGTCTGGCAATTTCGGCCAGCATCCCAGCGCTGGCCGCACCGGTGGAGGGACGTCCGGTGGATTACCAGCTGAACCTGCAAATGCCAGTGACGAAGATTGCGTCGGAAATCAACGACCTGCACACCTGGATGATGATCGTCTGCCTGGTGATCTTCGTCGCGGTGTTCGGCGTGATGTTCTATTCGGTCTTCAAGCACCGCCGTTCGCTGGGCCACAAGCCAGCCACCTTCCACGAATCGACTGCCGTCGAGATCGCATGGACCGTCGTACCGTTCCTGATCGTCATCGTGATGGCGCTGCCAGCGACCAAAACCGTGGTCGCAATGAAAGATACCTCGAACGCCGACATCACCATCAAGGCCACCGGCATGCAGTGGAAATGGGGCTACGATTACCTGAAGGGCGAGGGCGAAGGCATTTCCTTCCTGTCGAGCCTGTCCACCCCGCGTTCGCAGGTCGGCGAGCCAGGCATTGCGCCAACCGCACCGCGCGGCGTGAACTACCTGATGGAAGTCGATAACGAAATCTACGTGCCGGTCAACAAGAAGATCCGCATCGTCCTGACCGCCAACGACGTCATCCACGCCTGGATGATCCCGGCCTTCGGCGTCAAGCAGGATGCGAT
The DNA here is from genome assembly GCF_011682185.1 of Massilia genomosp. 1. NCBI lineage: Bacteria > Pseudomonadati > Pseudomonadota > Betaproteobacteria > Burkholderiales > Oxalobacteraceae > Massilia > Massilia genomosp. 1. The sequence continues at coordinate 74,330 of NZ_WHJF01000013.1, read as the reverse complement.
TCCCGGTTTCGTGCGCGACACCTGGTTCAAGGCCGAGCAGATCGGTGTCTACCGCGGTCAATGCGCCGAGCTGTGCGGTAAAGAACACGCCTTCATGCCGATCGTGGTCAATGTCGTCTCCGACGCCGACTACAGTGCCTGGGTCGCCAAGGAGAAAAAGAAAATGGCTGCCCTGGCCGACGATCCATCGAAAGTGTGGACCATCGACGAACTGAAGGTCAAAGGCGAAAAAGTCTACGCCACCAATTGCGTGGTCTGCCACCAGGCCAACGGCAAGGGCGTACCGAATGCGTTCGCCGCGCTGGACGGCTCGGCCGTTGTGAACGGTCCGAAAGCGGACCAGGTCAATGTGCTGCTGCATGGCCAGAAATCGGGCAAGTTCCCGACCGAGATGCCAGCCTGGAAACAATTGTCGGATTCCGATATTGCTGCGGTGATTACCTACACCCGCAACAACTGGTCGAACAAGGCAGCGGAAAATATCGTTCAACCAGCCGAAGTCCTGGCTGCACGTAACAAGTAATCGGGAGTAACTCATGAGCACAAGCACACTAGATCACGCACACGGCCATGACCACGATCATAGCCACGATCACCCGACGGGCCTGACCCGCTGGCTGTTCGCCACCAATCACAAGGATATCGGTACCCTGTACCTGTGGTTCTCGCTCATCATGCTGCTCTCCGGCGGCGTGCTGGCGCTGATGATCCGTACCGAACTGTTCAAACCGGGCCTGCAATTCTTCCAGCCCGAGTTCTTCAACCAGCTGACCACGATGCACGGCCTGGTGATGGTGTTCGGCGCGATCATGCCGGCCTTCGTCGGCTACGCCAACTGGATGATCCCGCTGCAAGTGGGCGCCTCCGACATGGCGTTCGCACGGATGAACAACTTCTCGTTCTGGCTGCTGCCGCCCGCGGCGATCCTGCTGGCGACCTCGTTCCTGGTGCCTGGCGGCGCAACTGCCGCCGGCTGGACCCTGTACGCACCGCTGTCGACCCAGATGGGACCCGGCATGGACATGGCGATTTTCGCGATGCACCTGATGGGCGCCTCGTCGATCATGGGTTCGATCAACATCATCGTCACCATCCTGAACATGCGCGCTCCCGGCATGACCCTGATGAAAATGCCGATGTTCTGCTGGACCTGGCTCATTACCGCCTACCTGCTGATCGCCGTGATGCCTGTGTTGGCTGGCGCGATCACCATGACCCTGACCGACCGTCACTTCGGCACCTCGTTCTTTAACGCCGCCGGCGGCGGCGACCCGGTCATGTACCAGCACATCTTCTGGTTCTTCGGTCACCCCGAGGTGTACATCATGATTCTGCCGGCCTTCGGTATCGTGTCGCAGATCCTGCCGGCGTTTGCCCGCAAGCCACTGTTCGGCTATGCCTCGATGGTCTATGCCACCGCCTCGATCGCGATCCTGTCGTTCATCGTCTGGGCCCACCACATGTTCACCACCGGCATGCCAGTGACCAGCCAGCTGTTCTTCATGTACGCCACCATGCTGATCGCGGTGCCGACCGGCGTGAAAGTGTTTAACTGGATCGCCACGATGTGGAAGGGTTCGATGACGTTTGAGACCCCGATGCTGTTCTCGGTCGGCTTCATCTTCGTGTTCACGATGGGTGGTTTCACCGGCCTGATCCTGGCTGTGACCCCGATCGACATCCAGCTGCAAGACACCTACTACGTCGTGGCCCACTTCCACTACGTGCTGGTCGCCGGTTCCCTGTTCGCCCTGTTCGCCGGTTTCTACTACTGGTCGCCGAAGTGGACTGGCCACATGTACAACGAATTCCGCGGCAAGATGCACTTCTGGCTGTCGCTGATCACGTTCAACATCACCTTCTTCCCGATGCACTTCCTGGGACTGGCGGGGATGCCGCGTCGTTATGCCGATTACCCTGCGCAGTTCACCGACTTCAACACGATCGCCACCATCGGCGCCTTCGGTTTCGGCCTGTCGCAGGTGTACTTCCTGTTCTTCGTGATCCTGCCGACCATCCGTGGCGGCGCCAAGGCGGCCGACAAGCCATGGGATGGCGCTGAAGGCCTGGAGTGGACCGTGCCGAGCCCGGCGCCGTTCCACACCTTCGAAGTACCGCCGACGGTTAAGTAAGTAGTCATACAGCGGCGCGGGCAGCCAGTGTGGTGCCCGCGCTACTGAACTTGTAAGCAAATACCATGTCTGATCCAAAAAAGCCGAACAATGCAAGAACGGGCCTGATTCTCGGCGCCCTGGCGGTATTTTTCTTCGCAATGGTGTTCATCAAACGCATCTGGCTGTGAGCTGACGTGGCTAAAGAACAATCCGGCACCTTGAAACTGAATCGCACCATGCTCGGCAAGCTGCTGGTGGTGGCGGTGCTGATGTTCGGTTTCGGTTACGCCCTGATCCCCGTGTACAAGCACATGTGCGAACTGCTCGGTATCAATGTGCTGACCCAGGCCGATGGCACGGTGGCGTACGACAAGAATACCCAGATCGACAAGTCGCGCACGATCACGATCGAGTTCGACGGCAATGCGCAGGGGCCGTGGCGGTTCCGCCCGACCAAGCGCTCGGTCGAGGTCCATCCGGGCGAGCTGACCACCGTGTTGTACGAGGTGGTCAATACGCAGAACCGGACCGTGCAGGCGCAGGCGATTCCGAGCTTCGCGCCGCAGTTGGTGATGCAGCATTTTAAGAAGGTCGAGTGTTTCTGCTTCAAGCAGCAAACCTTGCAGGCAAACGAGGCCAGGCAGATGCCGGTGGTGTTCTACATCGATCCGGCCCTGCCGCAGAACGTGAAGACGATGACGCTCTCGTACACGTTTTTTGAAGTTGCCGGCACTCAGGCAGTGGCGGCGAAGTAGGGGCCGCCATGACGGAATTGAACAAGGGGCCCGAGCGCAACGCGTCGTTCGGCGCCACCATGAAAGCGGTGTTCTGGTCCTTCCTGGGCATCCGCAAGCGCAGCGATTACGAAAAAGATTCGGCCAGCCTGAATCCGGTGCATGTGGTAATTGCCGGATTGATTGGGGTGATGTTGTTCATCGGCGTGCTGGTGGCATTGGTGAAATTTGCCGTGTCGTAAACCGGCCGCCGGATTGATGTTTTACAAAATTAGCAATAAATTCACCGCATACAGTTTGATCTAGGAGATGAAGATGAGTTCACCACACGCCGCCGCACCGCATTATTTCGTGCCAGGCCCGTCCAAATGGCCAATGGCCGCCGGCTTGTCGCTGCTCGTGACGATGATCGGCGCCTCGGCCTGGGTCAATGACGTGTCCTGGGGTCCGGCGCTCAATATCGCCGGCATCCTGTCGACCCTGCTGGTCCTGTACTTCTGGTTCGGCGACGCCATCGGCGAATCCGAAGCCGGCCAGTACGGCAAACGCATCGACCTGTCGTTCCGCTGGTCGATGAGCTGGTTCATCTTTTCCGAAATCATGTTCTTCGGCGCCTTTTTCGGCGCGCTGTTCTACGCCCGCACCATCAGCACGCCGTGGCTGGGCGACCTCGATCACAAGATCATCTGGCCCGATTTCGCAGCCCAATGGGGCGGTGCCAGCCCGGCCGGCACCATCGACAGCTTCACGACCATGGGCCCGTTTCCGATCCCGACCATCAACACCTGCCTGTTGCTGCTGTCCGGCGTGACCCTGACCATTTCGCACCACGCCCTGCGCGCCGGCCACCGCGCCAAGACCGCCTTCTGGCTGGCCGCGACCATCTTGCTGGGCGCGACCTTCATGGGCTTCCAGGCTTACGAATACATGCACGCTTACAGCGAGCTGAACCTGAAACTGACCTCGGGCATCTACGGTTCGATCTTTTACCTGCTGACCGGCTTTCACGGTTTCCACGTGACGCTCGGCGCCATCATGCTGTCGGTGATCCTGTACCGCGTCATGAAAGGCCACTTCACCGCCGACAATCACTTCGGCTTCGAAGGCGCCGCCTGGTACTGGCACTTTGTCGACGTCGTCTGGCTCGGCCTGTACGTCGTCGTCTACTGGCTGTAATGGCGGCAGGCGGGAGGGTGTACCCTCCGGCAGGCTGGACATAAGAAAAACCGGGGACAGTCCACCAAGCGGTGGCCTGTCCCCGGTTTTTTGCGGCTGGGGTATAACCTTGCCGCCGGCAGGGTCGCCCGGACAGGGTCGCCCGGACAGGGTCGATCAGCGGATGCCGGTCGGCGCGATCCAGCCCATCTTGTAGCTGCCCAGCAGCATCAGGAACAGGGTGATCGACAGGCCCACGCGCAGCGCCAGCGCATGTACCGTGCGGTTGCTCTTGCCCTTGTCGCGCATCAGGAAGAACAGGGCCGAACCCAGGCTCCCGAGGATCAGGATGAAGGCAAAGGCGACGAGGATTTTCATAATGAGCTCGACTTTTTTGAGTAAGGCACCATTGTAATGCGTATCGGCTTCCGCTTTCGGGCCATTCCCTTTGTGGCGACCGTGCTGCTGGTGGCCCTCGGCATCGTCCTGGGGCGCTGGCAGGATGGCCGCGCCGCCCAGAAAATCGCCCTGCAGCAGCAGATGACGGCGCGCGCCGGCGCCGCCCCGCAAGCTGTGGGCGCGGCCCTGCTGGCCGCGGCCGATGTCGAACTGCGCCCGGTCACGGTGACCGGCACCTTCGTGCGCGACTGGCCGCTGTTCTTGAACAACCGCCCGCAGGAAGGCAAGGCCGGCTTTTACCTGTTGATGCCGCTGCGCATCGACGGCAGCGACACCCATGTGCTGGTGGCGCGCGGCTGGCTGCCGCGCTACACCGGCCAGTTCGACCGCCTGCCCGAGTTCGATACGCCGGCCGGCACGGTAAGCATTACCGGCATGGCGCGCGCCAGCATGGGCCATGTGATGCAGCTCGGGACGGCGGCGCCGGTGGCGCCCAAGGCCATCCTGCAAAACCTGGCCCCGGACGAATTCGCCCAGGCCAGCCGCCTGACGGTGCAACCGTTCTTTATCGAGCAAAGCGGCCCCGCGCCCGCCGGCGACAAGCTGGTGCGCAACTGGCCGGCTCCCTCCCTGAATGTGGAAAAACACCAGGGTTATGCATTTCAATGGTATGCGCTGGCGGTCATGGCGCTGCTCTTTTTCGTGATGACAGGATTTCGACGTGGAACAAAACAAAACGACTGAAGCAAGGACTGAAGCAACTCAGTGGAGCGGCCGCTGGAAACTGCTGGCCGTGGTCTTCGTGTGCGCGGCGCCGATGCTGTTTTCCTATCTCACCTATTACGTGATCAAGCCGACCGGGCGCACCAATTACGGCACCCTGATCGAGCCGCAGAAGCACCCGATCCCGGCCGCCCTGGGCGCCACCACGCTCGACGGCAAGCCGGCCGCGCTCGACGCCTACAAGGGCAAATGGATCATGCTGCAGGTGGGCCCGGGCGAGTGTCCACAAGCCTGCCGCGACCAGCTGGTCGCGATGCGCCAGCTGCGCCTGATGCAGGGCAAGGAAATGGAGCGCATCGAACGGGTCTGGCTGGTGACGGACGCCAGCCCGATCGACACCATGCTGATGCGGGTGGTCGATGGCACCCACATGCTGCGCGTGCCGGCCGCTAACGTGGCGGCCTGGCTGCCGCTCGAGCCGGGCGGCAAGGTCGAGGACCATACCTACCTGATCGACCCGATGGGCCACCTGATGATGCGCTTCCCCAAGCAGCCCGATCCGTCCAAGGTGAAGAAGGATATGTACAAAGTGCTCAAAGCGTCCGCGATCGGCTAAGCGATGCAGCTCTCGTCCATGGTGCAACTGGGCCTGACCGGCCTGCTGGCGGCCGGCCTGCCGCTGTCGATGGTGTGGATGTCGTCCGACCCGAACAAATACCGCAAGCTGGTCTGGATCACGGTCTTCCTCACGTTCGACCTGATCGTGTTCGGCGCCTTTACGCGCCTGACCGATTCGGGGCTGGGCTGTCCGGACTGGCCGGGCTGCTACGGCGCCGCCAATCCCTTCCTGGCGCACGCCGAGATCGTCAAAGCCGAAACGCTGATGCCGAGCGGACCGGTGACGCTCGTCAAAGCCTGGATCGAAATGATCCACCGCTACCTGGCGATGGGCATCGGCGTGCTGATCGTGGCCCTGATGGGCACCGCCTGGAACCAGTGGTGCAAGACGCGCCGCGCCGAATACGCGCCGGCGCTGCCGACCATGCTGTTTGTGTTCGTGCTGGTGCAGGGCGCCTTCGGCGCCTGGACCGTCACGCTCAAGCTGCAACCGGTGATCGTCACCACCCACCTGCTGCTGGGGATGGGATTGCTGGCCATGCTGGTGTGGCTGGGCGCGCGCCAGAACCGCGCCAGCGCGCTGGCGCACGGGCGCTTTACCGCGCCCGACGCCATCGCGGGCGCCGCGCCCGGCATGCCGGGCCGCCTGGCGCTGGCCGCTGCCGTGGTGCTGGCCATCCAGATCGCCCTGGGCGGGTGGGTGAGCACCAACTACGCCACGATGGCCTGCCTTGATTACCCGCTGTGTAACGGCAAGCTGGTGCCCGAGATGGACTTCGGGCACGGCTTCCACCTGTGGCGCGAGCTGGGCAAGACCGCCGCCGGCCACTACCTGCCGTTTTCGGCCCTGACCGCGATCCACTGGGTGCATCGCAACTTCGCCTTCGTGGTGCTGGCGGTGCTGGGCCTGGCCGCCTGGCGCGCGCGGGCCCACCCCGGCGTGGCGCGGCATGCGCGCGGGATCGCCATCGTGCTCGCTGTGCAAGCGGCGAGCGGCATCGCCACCGTCTATCTGAACTTTCCGCTGACCATCGCCGTCCTGCATAACGCCGGCGCGGCGCTGCTGGTGCTGATGGTGACCATGTTAAACTACAAGATCAAGTACCCCTCCGGACCGGTACTGCAAGCAAACCACCCATGACAACCCAGACCGCAACACATAAATCCGCCAACCGCGTCGCCCAGTACTGGGCGCTGACCAAACCAAGAGTCACCCAGCTGGCCGTGTTCTGCGCCGTCATCGGGATGCTGCTGGCCACCGAGGGCGTGCCGAGCTGGCGCATCCTGGTGCCGGCCACGATCGGCATCTGGCTGCTGGCCGGGGCCGCGTTCGCGGTCAACTGCCTGGTCGAGGCCGAGATCGACGCGCGCATGGCGCGCACCGCGCGCCGCGCCACCGCCATGGGCGAACTGACCAAGACCCAGACCCTGATCTTTTCGGCCATCATCGGCGGCGCCGGCATGGCCGTGCTCTATACGATGGTCAACGCGCTGACCATGTGGCTCACTTTCGTGACCTTTGTCGGCTACGCCGTCATCTACACCATGATCCTGAAACCGGCCACGCCGCAGAACATCGTCATCGGCGGGCTGTCGGGCGCGATGCCGCCGGCGCTCGGCTGGGCGGCGGTCGCCAACGACGTGCCGATGCAAGCCTGGCTGCTGGTGCTGATCATTTTCGTGTGGACCCCGCCGCACTTCTGGGCGCTGGCCATGTACCGGCGCGACGATTACGCGCGCTCGGGCTTGCCGATGTTGCCGGTCACGCACGGCATGAATTTCACCGGTTTCCATGTCTGGCTGTATTCCATCGTGCTGGCGGCGACGACCTTGCTGCCCTACTCGGTGCGCATGAGCGGGCACATCTACCTGGTGTCGGCGGTGCTGCTCAATGCCGTGTTCCTGTGGCATGGCTGGCAGGTGTACCGCCACTATTCCGACCAGGTGGCGCGCAAGGCGTTCACCTGGTCCATCATCTACCTGTCGCTGCTGTTTGCCGCGCTGTTGCTCGACCACTACGTCAAAATATGATCAAGAAACTGTTTGCCCTGTGTATTCTTCCTGCGATGCTGACCCTGGCCGCCTGCGACAAGGCGGCCACGCCGCCTGCGCCGCCGGGTTTCCAGAACACCGACCTGACGGGCCTGGACTACGCGCGCGACTTCGCCCTGACTGACCACAACGGCAAGCCGCGCACCCTGGCCGACTTCAAGGGCAAGGTGGTGGTGATGTTTTTCGGCTTCACCCAGTGTCCCGACGTGTGCCCGACCACCATGGCCGAGATGGCGGCGGTGATGAAGGAACTCGGTCCCGACGCCGACAAGGTGCAGGTGCTGTTCGTCACCATCGACCCGGCGCGCGATACCCAGGCGCTGCTGGCGCAATATGTGCCGGCGTTCGACCCGCGCTTTCTCGGCCTGTATGGCGACGCCGAAGCCACCGCCAAAGTGGCCAAGGAATTCAAGGTGTTCTACGCCAAGGTCAACGGCAAGACGGAAGGCAGCTATTCGATGGACCACACCGCCGCCAGCTATGTGTTCGACCGCAACGGCAAGATCCGCCTGTTCGTGCGTCACGGCAAAGGCCCGGCGCCGATCGTACACGACATCAAGCAACTGTTGAACTGACCCGCAACACTGACCTGACTGGGTGACCATGGACCAAGAGCGCAGCGGCAAGAATTACGCATTCATGGGCGCGATCGCGCTGCTTATCATCGGTTGCCTGTATGTCCTGCGCCCCTTCCTGGCGGCGATCCTGTTCGCCGCCGCCATCGTGATTTCCTCCTGGCCGATCTACCTGTACGTGCTGGCGCGCATGCGTGGCCGGCGCACCCTGGCCGCGCTGACGCTCACCTTGACCCTGACCTGCCTGGTGATCCTGCCGATCGCGCTGGTGGCCTACAACCTGGCCGACGATGTCGGGCGCTTCTACGAGCAATTGAAGGCCGCGGTCGCCACCGGGCATGTGGAGCCGCCGGGCTGGCTGCGCCAGGTTCCGGTGGTGGGTGAAACGCTCTACAACTACGTGGGCAACCTGGTCTCGAGCCGCGAGCAGATGATGGAACTGGCCCAGCGCCTGCTGGAACCGGCGCGCCACTACCTGCTCGGCGGCGGCATCGTGCTGGGAGCGGGTGTTGCGCAGATGAGCCTGGCTGCCTTCGTCAGCTTCTTCTTGTACCGCGACGGGCCGACCTTGCTGGTGGCCATCGGAGTTGCCATGAAACGCATCATCGGCGAGCGCTCCGAGCGCATCGCCACCACCGTCAGCCAGACCGTGCGCGGGGTCATGTATGGATTGCTGGGAACGGCGCTGGCGCAGGCCGTGGTGGCCGCGATCGGCTTTGTGATCGCCGGCGTGCCGGGGGTGCCGCTGCTGGCGGTGGCCACGTTTGTGATGTCGCTGGTGCCGGTCGGCCCGCCGATCATCTGGGGCGGGGCGGCGATCTGGCTGTTCAACCAGGGCCAGACCGGCTGGGGCATCTTCATGGTGGTGTGGGGGCTGGTGCTCATCAGCGGGGTCGACAACGTGGTCAAGCCGATGCTGATCAGCCGTGGCAGCAGCCTGCCGTTCCTGCTGGTGTTGCTGGGGGTGCTGGGCGGGGTGCTGGCGTTCGGTTTTGTCGGCTTGTTCATTGGGCCGACCTTGCTGGCGGTGGGGTACTCGCTGATGCGCGAATGGACCGGGATCGAGCCGGCCGTGGTCAACGATATATAGATGGTGGCGATCAGGGCTGCCACCGCAGCCGACTATGAATTGCTGGTCGCGCTCGATACGGTGGCGTCCTGCGAACCTGCGCGATGCGCTCAGATACGGCAGTGGATCGACACAGGATGTTGCTATGTCGCCCAGACGGGCGAGTCTGTCGGCGCCTATGGCGTCCTGGGATACCATTTTTTCGGTAACGGCTTCATTGAGATGGTCATGGTCGGAGAAGGTTTCCGCCGCCAGGGATTGGGAATGGCGCTGGTGCGTGATTTTCAGGCGCGCTGTACGACGCCGAAACTCTTTGCGTCGACCAACCTGTCCAACCAGCGCATGCAGGAACTGCTGAAGTCGGCCGGATTTCGAACCAGCGGATTGATCGACAATCTGGACGATAACGACCCGGAAATTGTGTTCTTTTCACGCGCGGGGCATCAGTGATGGCATTGAACCGGCCGTGGTCAACGATATTTAGAGCTGGAAATCAGAATTGTTCAGCCAGGCGAGGCTGTTTGCGCCCTTGGCGTCCTGAAACACCATTTTTCGGCGGAATTAGGACGATACGACTGGGGTAACCCGTAAAAAGTGAGGAGCTTTTCTAATGCCATATAGATTCATTTTCATTGTGGCGTGTCTTCTGATAGTCGGCTGCAGTGCAAATCGTGAACCGAATCCTGTGCAGCTGACCTTGGCCTTGGAAAGCTATGCATCCCCGCAAGAAGTCGAGCGCCGACTCGGTTCAATAATGCTGGGCTCGGAGGTCTTGGAAGACACTAAGAAAGCGCCATCTGATCCGCGACCGCCATATCACAGGGTGGTCATCATGGTTCGAGGCATTACCGACTTCAATGTACCCGGGAGCACCCGGTTGACCTTCTTTAATGAGCGGCTTTCTAGTGTCTGGTTTTATCCCGAAGACCCGGAAAAATACAGGAAAGCACTACAGAAAAGGTTCGGCGTCGACTTGGGTAAATCCGGCGATACACGGCTTTCTGGCGGTACTGTAGTTCGGCTTGCAACAGATTATGAAGGCAAGTCCTACGTGGCGTTCGACGATGCTGTTCTGAATGAGGAGCACAACCAGTGGATTCGTGTTAACACGTAGTTTCCCGAAGGCGAAGCCTCTCACCACCGCCACCGGCGAGTCTGTTTTCCACATTAAACCTGCCCTGCCTGGCAGCGCCAAATTTCAACAGTGCGATCTGCGGGGCAGTGCCGACCTTCACATGAACGGAGCAATGTCAGGATCATCGCCTAATACGGTGTCAGGTCTGACATTCGACAAATACGGTGTCAGGTCTGACATTCGGACACGAACGCAGCTGTAAGACCGGACACCGCGCCGCGACTTGCCATGATAGAAGAGCCCGTGTCCGAATGTCAGACCTGACACCGGCTGTAGTCAGTCCTGCTCGTCCGTATCAGGCGTGCGGTGTACCTGCGGAATCACCTTGATCAGCACGATGCGCGGGCCATTCATCTTCTTGACCACGATGTCGAAGTGAGGGAACTCGATCCGCTGGCCCTGCTTGGGGATGTCGCCCAGCTTCACCATCAACAAGCCACCAACCGATTCGACTTCATCCAGGCCGAGCGTCTCGTTATCGATATCGATTCCCAGAATCCGTTCCAGCGAGAAGATCGGCAGGCTGGCCTTGCCGATCAGGGTGCCGTCCGGCTGGCGCAGCCAATCGTTTTCGTTCAAGCGGAATTCGTCGCGGATTTCGCCAACCATGGCGCCGAGCAGGTTGTCGAGCGTGATAAACCCGACCGGGCGCTTGCCCTTTTCGCCAATCAGCGCGAAGTGCGGCGCGCCGTCGCGGAAGCGGCGGAACATCTGCTGCGCCGGCGTGCGCGCCGACATGGTCTCGACCGGGCGCAAAAACTGGGTCAGGTCCTTGATCGGCCGCCCGGCCTGCTGCGCAAAGAACAAATCCTTCAAATGGATCACGCCCAGCACGTCTTCGCCATTGCTGTCGAAGTAGGGATAGCGGCTGAAACGGTTCCTCACCACAGTCTGCAAATTGTCTTCCAGCGATTTGTTCGCATGCAGCGCGATCACTTCATTGATCGGGCGCATCAGGTCGGCCACCGACAGCTGGCTGAAGTCGAGCGACTGGGCCAGGATATGGCGCTCGTCGCGGGTAAATTTTTCGCCAGGCTGGCTGGTACGCAAAATCAGCTTGAGTTCTTCGGTCGAATAATGCGCGTCATGCCCGCCCGAACCGGACAGGCCCGCCAGGCGCAGCACCAGGTTGGCGCTACCGTTGAGCAGGTAGATCGCGGGGTACATCGACCAGTAAAAGATATACAGCGCCGGCGCGGTCCACAAACCCACCACTTCCGGATTGCGGATCGCCAGGGATTTGGGCGCCAGTTCGCCCACCACGATGTGCAGGAAGGAAATCACGCTGAAGGCGATGACGAACGACACCGTGTGGATGATCTTCGCCGATTCGACGCCCAGCAGGCCGAACACCGGTTCGAGCAGGCTGGCAAAGGCCGGCTCGCCGACCCAGCCCAGGCCCAGCGACGCCAGGGTAATACCGAGCTGGCAGGCCGACAGGTAGGCGTCCAGCTGGCCGTGGACCTTGCCCAGCAGGCGCCCGCGCACCCCCTGGCTCTTGGCGATCGCGCGCACGCGGGTTTTTCGGAGGGTGACGATGCCGAATTCGGCCGCCACGAAAAAGCCGTTGAGCGCCACCAGGAACAGGGCGAGCAAGACCAGTAAGGCATTTTGCATAAAGAGTCGGCTTAGTTTTTCGCTGAGGTCAAAGGACCGGGATCGTCATTGTACCGTTCATGGCGTGCTGAACACACCTTGATGTACAGCCGACAGGATTGCTTCGACGGCGGGATGCTTGATTTTGCGCTCGTTCGAGATGGCATAAACGTGCTCGCGCACCTGCGGCACGTGGCCGGCCAGCACCGCGCCGAACTGGTCGGCCAGGTCGCCGGCCAGCGCCGCCGGTGCGAAAAACAGGCCGGCGCCGCGTCGCCCGAAGGTGTTGAGCAGGGCGTTGTCTTCGAATTCGCCGACCACGTCCGGCCGCACATTGTGCAACTCGAACCATTCGTCGATCCGTCCGCGCAAGGCGTTGTTGCGGGTGGGCAGCAGGAAGGGCGCGCCGTTCAGGCTGCCCGGAAAACCCTCGGCGTAGGCCCCGGCCAGGGCCGGCGTGCCGACCACGATGGTGTCGCTTTCGAACAGCATGTGGCTGAACACGCGCAAGGTGGTGCCCGAGCGCACCGCGCGGTCGGTCAGCACCACGTCCAGCTTGTGCAGGGCCAGGTCGGCCAGCAGGGCTTCGAACTGGTCCTCAAAACACACCAGGCGCACCGGGGTGGCCAGGTGCAGGGTGGCCTCCAGCAGGCGGAAGGCGGTCAGCTTCGGCAAGGAGTCGGAAATGCCGACGGTCAAGCGGGTGCGCCCGCTGTCGGCTTCGCCCAGCGCTTCCTGCAATTGCTCGCCCAGCAGGAAGATCTGGTCGGCGTAGGCCAGCGCCAGGCGCCCGGCCTCGGTCAGTTGCAGGCCGCGGCCCTGCTGCATGAAGAGCGCCTTGCCGACCGACTGCTCGAGCTGGCTGAGCTGGGTGCTGATGGTCTGGATCGCCAGTCCCAGCCGTTCGGCGGCGCGCGTCACGCCGCCCTCCTTGGCCACCACCCAGAAGTAGTACAGATGGCGAAAATTCATTCCCGTGTTTTTCATGCTTCGGTTTTTCAGAAGTAATCCTCAGATTATCTCCTATTTTTAAAAGCATTGCTTGCGGCTACACTGCATCCATCAACAATAACAAATGAGGGAAATCAAGACATGAAGCATTTCAGAATTTCATTTTTAGTCACCTTCGTCTGCCTTGCGGTGGCCGGATGGTGGGGCTACCAGCACCACGGGATCGGCGGCATGTTCTCGGCGCTGGGCGTGGCGGCCATCCTGGGCATCATGGAAGTGTCGCTGTCCTTCGATAACGCGGTCGTGAACGCCTCGGTGCTCAAGACCTGGGACGATTACTGGCAAAAGCTGTTCCTCGGCGTCGGTATCATCATCGCCGTGTTCGGTATGCGTTTGCTGTTCCCGCTGGTGATCGTGGCGCAAGCCGCCGACCTGGGCATTATCGAAGTGTGGAACCTGGCCCTGTCCGATCCTAAAGCGTACTCGGCGCACCTGACGGCGCACCATGCGGAAGTGGCGGCGTTTGGCGGCATGTTCCTGTTGCTGGTGTTCCTGAACTTCCTGCTGGACGATGAAAAAGAAACCCACTGGCTCGGCCGCATCGAAGAAAAGCTCGGCGCGCTCGGTAAAGTTGGCTCGATTTCGGTAATGATTGCACTCGGTACCTTGATGGCCAGCATGACGATGGTCGCCGAAGCGCAAAAGATGGTCGTGCTGATGGCCGGCCTGTGGGGTATCCTGATTTACGTCGGTGTCGACACGATCAGCAGCCTGCTCGAAGGCGATGAAGCCGAAGGCAGCAATGTCGGCGACATGGTCAAGCGCGGTGGTATCGGTGGCTTCCTGTACCTGGAAGTGCTCGATGCTTCGTTCTCCTTCGACGGCGTGATCGGCGCGTTTGCGATCACCACCGACGTCGTGATCATCATGCTCGGCCTGGCAATCGGCGCGATGTTCGTGCGTTCGATGACGGTGTTTTTGGTCAAGAAGGGCACGCTCGACGAATTCGTGTACCTGGAGCACGGCGCACACTATGCGATCGGTATCCTGGCGCTGATCATGTTGGCAAGCATGAAGTTCCATGTACCTGAAATCTTCACCGGCCTGATTGGCGTGGCCTTTATCGTCGCCTCGCTGTGGTCCTCGGTGCAGCACAAGAAACTGCAACTGGCGGCGTAATCGACGTCGTTAAGCGCTGAGTAATACAAAGGCGGCAAACTGAAGAACACCAGTTTGCCGCGTCATTCCCCCGGTGTTCATTGTCTTAACAACTTTTGGAGAATAAAGTATGCCTATCAGCTTGCAAAAAGGCGGTAACGTCAACCTGAGTAAAGAAGCACCCGGCCTGACCAAGATGATCGTCGGCCTCGGCTGGGACACGCGCGCCACCGACGGCAGCGCGTTCGACCTGGACGGCGCTGTGTTCCTGCTCGGCACCAGCGGCAAGGTCCGTTCCGACGCCGACTTCATTTTCTACAACAACCTGAAATCGGCTGACGGCTCGATCACCCACTCGGGCGACAACAAAACCGGCGCCGGCGACGGCGACGACGAAAGTGTGACCATCGAGCTGGCCAACGTGCCGGCCGATATCGACAAGATCGTGCTGGCCGTGACGATTCACGATGCCGAGACACGCCGCCAGAACTTCGGTATGGTATCGAAAGCGTTCGTCCGCTGCGTCAATGCCGCCGGCAACGCCGAAATCGCCCGCTACGACCTGTCGGAAGACGGCTCGACGGAAGCGGCCATGATCTTCGGTGAAGTCTACCGCGCTGGCAGCGACTGGAAATTCCGCGCCATCGGCCAGGGCTTCCAGGGTGGCCTGGGTCCTCTGGCAACGAGTTTCGGCGTCAACGTTTAAGGTGTTGTGCGGCCCGCGCAGGCGCATGTAGCCAACCGCGCGGGCTGCGATAAGGAGCCAGCATGCCAGTTTTTACCATCACAGGCGATATCGATCCTTTCCTGCACGTGTCCATGACGCGCGGCGAGACGATTTACTGCGAATCGGGCGCGATGGTGATGATGGAATCCGCGCTTGACCTCAAGGGCAAGATGCAGGGCGGCATCGGCAGCGCGCTGATGCGGCGCTTCGCCAACGGTGAATCGTTCTTCCAGCAGCACATCGAAGCGCTGCGCGGCGATGGCGATTGCCTGCTTTCGCCGACCCTGCCGGGCGCGATGCAGATCATCGACGTCGGCCAGCGCCACTACCTGCTCAGCGACGGCGCCTTTGTCGCGGCCAGCGCCAGGGTCGACCTCAAGGTGCGCACGCAAAGCCTCGGCAATGCGCTGTTCGCCGACAGCGGCGGCTTTTTCGTCACGGAAACCAGCGGCACCGGCCAGGTGGTCGTGTCCGGCTTCGGCTCGATGCATGAGCTGGTGGTGGAGAAGGGCAAGGACGTCACGATCGACAATTCGCACGTGGTCGCCTGGGACAGCAGCCTGCAGTACACGCCGTCGATCACCACCGGCGCCAGCGCCGGCTTTTTAGGTAATCTGATCAACAGCCAGACCAGCGGGGAGGGCATCGTGCTACGCTTCTCCGGCAATGGCAAAGTCTATATTTGTTCGCGCAACCGTGCCTCGTTCCAAGCCTGGGCGGCAGGTCGCGCGCGCTAAAAACCAAGGAGTCATACCATGTCAGTCAATCTGCAAAAAGGCCAGAAAATTTCTCTGGATAAAGAAGCCGGCAGCACCCTGACCCGCATCACCATGGGCCTGGGATGGGACGCCATCAAGACCAAGGGCCTGTTCGGCTTCGGCGGCAAGACCCAGTCGGTCGATCTGGACGCTTCCTGCCTCTTGTTCGACGAGAGCGGCAGCCCGGTCGATGTGGTCTGGTTCCGCCAGCTCAAGAGCAAGGATGGCAGCATCGTCCACACGGGCGACAACCGCACCGGCGCCGGCGACGGCGACGACGAGCAGATCCTGGTCGACCTGACCCAGGTGCCGGCCAATGTCAAGTCGCTGGTGTTTACCGTGAACAGCTTCACCGGCCAAAACTTCGCGCAGGTCGAAAACGCTTACTGCCGCATCATCAACGGCGCCGACCAGAAGGAAGTGGCGCGCTTTAACCTGTCGGTGCAGGGCGAGCACACGGCCCAGATCATGGCCAAGCTGTACCGTCACGGCGGCGAGTGGAAGATGCACGCGATCGGCGAGAACGGCAGCGGCCAGACCTTCGACGAGCTGATGCCGAAGATCACGCCGCACCTGTAACAGCGTGCGCCGGCCGGGTCCCATCCCGGCAAGGCGCCTTGCGCGACCGGCGCCCCGCACCAGGCCCATCCGTATGCGATGCGGGTTTTTGGCGCGGGGCGCTTTCTTTTTTGCGCATCGATCAACACCACGCTGCTAGAATCGCGCTCGGAACAGCAAGCGAGGAACACACCCGCGATGCGACCATTTTCATTGCAAAGCGTTGTATGACCCTTGAAACGACCGGCGCGCCCGCGCGCCAGGAATCGCCATCGACCGGCGCCGCCACCGCCATCGCCCCGCGCTGCCTCTCGATTGACCTGGAAGTGGGCTTGAAAGACGGCTTGATCCACCAGTTCGCTGCGGTGCGCGGCGATACCGGCGAGGCCTTCATCTTCACCAACGGCGATTTGGAGCAGGCGCTGGCGCGGCTCGACGACTTTGCCGACCCGGTCGCCTTCCTGCTCGGCCACAACCTGCTCGCATTCGACGCGCCGCACCTGGCCGCAGTGGCGCCGCAACTACGCCTGCTCAAGCTGCCGATGGTCGACACCTTGCGCCTCAATCCGCTCGCCTTTCCGCGCCATCCGTACCATCACCTGGTCAAGCATTACAAGCAAGGCCAACTGCAGCGCGGCAATCTCAACGACCCGGAGCGCGACGCCCGCCTGACCCTGCAAGTGTTCACCGACCAGCTGGCCGCCTTGCGCGAGATGCAGGACAGCGCGCCCGCCCTGCTGCTGGCCTGGCACTGGCTCACCACCGATGCCGGGACGCTATCGGGTCTCAATTCCCTGTTCATGATGGTGCGCCGCAACACGCGCCCGAACGATGCCGACGCCATTGCCGCCATCCTGAGCCGCCTCGACGGCCAGGCCTGCATGATCCAGGCGGCGGCGGTCGCCGCCGACGCGCCCACCCTCGGCTGGGTGCTGGCCTACGTACTGGCCTGGCTCTCGGTGGCTGGCGCCAGCTCCGTCATGCCGCCCTGGGTGCGCCACCAGTTCCCGCAAGCGGCGCAACTGGTGCGGCTTCTGCGCGATACGGCCTGCAGCGATCCGGCCTGCGCCTGGTGCGGCGCGCGCCACAACCCGCTGGCGGAACTGACGCGCTGGTTCCCGACGATGACCGCCTTTCGCCCCGAACCGTGCGACGCCCACGGCCGCCCCTTGCAGGAAGCGATCGTCGACGCCACCATGCGCGGCCGCCACGTGCTCGGCATCCTCCCCACCGGCACCGGCAAGTCGCTGTGCTACCAGATTGCCGCCCTGTCGCGCTACGACAAGACCGGCGCGCTGACGGTCGTCATTTCGCCGCTGGTGGCGCTGATGGCCGATCAGGTGGCGGGCCTGGAAGCGCGCGGCATCGGCTGCGCGGTGGCGATTAACGGCCTGCTGTCGATTCCCGAACGGGCCGCCGCGCTGGAGCGGGTGCGCCTGGGCGACGCCGGCATCGTCATCGTCTCGCCCGAACAACTGCGCAGCCCCGGCGTGCGGCGCGTGCTGGAACAGCGCGAGATCGGCGCCTGGGTGCTCGACGAGGCGCACTGCATCTCGAAATGGGGCCACGATTTCCGCCCCGACTACCGCTACGTCGGCCGCTTCATCCGCGAGCGCGCCGGGCAGGGCGACATCGCCCCGGTGCTGTGCCTGACCGCCACCGCCAAACCGGACGTGGTGGCCGACATGCTGGCACACTTTCGCGACAAAGTCGGGATCGACCTGATCGTGCTCGATGGCGGTGCGCGCCGCGTCAACCTGTCGTTCTCGGTGGTGCCCACCACCCCGGCCGAAAAATTCGCGCACATCCATCAACTGCTCGACGCCGAACTGCCCGCGCACGCGCCCGGCGGCGCGATCGTCTACTGCGCCACCAAAAAACAGACCGAGGAAGTCGCCGCCTTCCTGCGCCAGAAAGAGGTAGGCGCGGCGCACTTCCATGCCGGCCTGCGCGGGCGCGACAAGAAAGACCGCCAGCAAGCCTTCATCGCCGGCGAGCTCAAAGTCATGGTCGCCACCAACGCCTTCGGCATGGGCATCGACAAGCCGGACGTGCGCCTGGTGATCCATGCCGACATTCCCGGCTCGCTCGAAAACTACCTGCAGGAAGCCGGGCGCGCCGGGCGCGATTGCAGCGCGGCCCAGTGCGTGCTGCTCTACACGGTGGAGGATGTGGAGCGCCAGTTCGCCATGTCGGCCCGCTCGCGCCTGTCGCAGCAGGATATCCAGGTGGTGCTCAAGGCGATCAAGCGCCTGGAGCGAAAAAAACACGGCGACGCCGACATCATCGCCACCGCCGGCGAGATATTGACCGAAGACGCCGACGGCGACTTTGCGCGCGACTCGGCCACCGACGACACCCGCGTGCGCACCGCCATCGCCTGGCTGGAAGAAGCCAGGCTGCTCACGCGCGAAGAAAACCAGGTGCAGATCTTCCCATCCTCGCTGCGCGTGGCCACGCTCGAGCAGGCGCGCGAGAAGCTGGCCGCCTATCCGCTGTTCCAGGAGCATCGCACGGCCTTGCTGACGCTGGTGGAGGCCCTGATCGGCGCCGACGCCGACGAAGGCATCTCCACCGACGAATTGATGAACGCTTCGGGCCTGTCGGCCGAGAAAGTGCGCGCCGCCTTGTATGAGCTGGAGCAGTACAAGATCGCCAGCAACGACACCGCGCTGACCGCTTTCATGCACGTGGCGGTGGAGATGTCGTCCAGGCGCCTGTTCGAACAAAGCTGCGCGCTCGAAGAAGCGTTGTTGAACGCCATGCGCGAAGGCGCGCCCGACCTGGCCAAGGGCGGCTGCTCGGTGCTGCACCTGCGCCACGCCAGCTCGCGCCTGAAAGACGCGGGCCTGGACTGGGCCTTGCCCGACAAGCTGCTGCGCATCGTGCGCAGCATCGCCAACGACGGCCATGGCGACGATGGCGTCGGCAGTTTGGGCGTGCGCCAGCTCGACGCCGAAAACGTGCAGGTCACCCTGCAACGCAGCTGGCAGCAGATCGCCAGCACCGCCGCCCTGCGCCGCGACGGCGCTGGCGCGCTGCTGCGGCACCTGCTCGCCAGCCTGCCGCCCAGCGCCCGCGGCAACGACCAACTGGCCAGCACCACGCTCGGCCAGTTGCTTGCGGCCATCGAGGGCGACCTGGAACTGGCGGGCCGGGCCAAGTCGTGCCCCAGGCTGGTCGACCGCGGCCTGCTGTGGCTGCACGAGCAGGGCGTGATCCGCCTGAACAAGGGCATGGCGGTGTTCCGCCCGGCGATGACGATTCGCCTGGCGCCCGAACGGCGCGGCTTTTACAAGGCCGACTTCGCGCCGCTGCAGCTGCACTACAGTGAACAGGTGGTGCAGATCCACGTCATGGCCGAATACGTGCAGCGCGGCCTGCAAAAGATGGCCGACGCGCTGCAACTGGCGATGGATTACTTCGGCATGGAGCGCGATCAGTTCATCGCGCAATGGCTGCCGGCGCGCGAAAAGGAACTGGAGCGCCAGACCACGCCGGCCTCGTGGCGCGCGATTGTCGAGAGCCTCAATAACAGCGCCCAGCAGCGCATCGTGGCCGACGACCGCGAACGCACCAACGTGCTGGCGCTGGCCGGCCCCGGCTCGGGCAAGACGCGCGTGCTGGTGCATCGCATCGCTTACCTGGTGCGGGTGCGGCGCGAGAATCCACGCGCGATCCTGGTGCTGACCTATAACCGCCACGCCGCCGTCGAAATCCGGCGCCGCCTGGCCGCCCTGATCGGGCGCGACGCCGCCGGCGTGATCGTGCTGACCTGCCACGCGCTGGCGATGCGCCTGGCCGGCATCAGCTTCGACAAGCACCCCGGCGCTGCCGAGGACCTGCTCAGGCAAGTCATTCCGCAGGCGGTGGCCCTGTTGAACGGAACCGGCCTGGCGCCGCAGGAAGCGGACGAGCAGCGCGACCGCCTGCTCGGCGCCTTCCGTTGGATTTTGGTGGACGAATACCAGGACATCGGACCGGACCAGTACGCGCTCATCTCGGCGCTGGCGGGGCGCAACAGCGCCGACGAGGATGCGCGCCTGTCCCTGTTCGCGGTCGGCGACGACGACCAGAACATCTACGCCTTCAACGGCGCCTCGGTCGACTTCATCCGCCGCTTCGAACAGGACTACAGCGCCAGGCCGGCCTATCTGACCGAGAACTACCGCTCGACGCGGCACATCATCGACGCGTCCAACCAGCTGATCGCGCCGGCTTGCGCGCGCATGAAAAGCCAGAACCCGATCGGCATCGACCGCGCGCGCAGCAAGCTTGACGCGGGCGGTGCGTGGCAGGCGCGCGACGCGGTCGGGCGCGGCCGGGTGCAGATCATCGACGCCGGCGTGGATAACGCCAGCCAGGCGCTGGCCATCATGGCCGAATTGCAGCGCCTCGCCGCGCTCGATCCCGGCTGGGACTGGGCCTGCGTGGCGGTCATCGCGCGCGAATGGAAAACCCTGGAACCGGTGCGCGCCTTTTGCATGATGAACGCCATCCCGGTGCAGTTGGCCAACGAAGAAACCGCGCAATTCTGGCGCCTGCGCGAAACCCAGGCGCTGGTGCGCTGGCTGCGCCAGGACGCCGCTGCGCTGGTCGACACCGCCGCCATCGACGCCTGGCTGGACACCCAGCCGCACGGCACCTGGCTTGCCCTGTTGCGCCAGGCGGTGCGGGAATACGCGCTCGAGACGGGCGGCGCCGAACTGCCGGTGGCGCACTTCATCGAATGGCTGGCCGAATGGGGCCGCGAAGCACGCCGGCGTCAGACTGGCTTACTGCTGCTGACGGCGCACCGCGCCAAGGGTCTCGAATTCGACCACGTCGCCGTGACCGATGGCCACTGGACTGAGCGCGGCGACAACGACGACGCCGATGCGCCGCGCCGCCTGTATTACGTGGCCATGACGCGCGCACGCCAGACACTGACCCTGGCGCGCTTTGCGCCATCGCGCAGCCGTCCGGCCAGCCTGCTCGACGCACTGAACGACGCCCCATGCCTGCTGCGCCGCGCGCCGGTGGCGCTGGCTGCGCCGCCGGGTGCGCTGCGGCGCCGCTATCTGCAGCTCACCTTGCAGGATGTCGACATCAGCTTCGTCGGCCGGATGGCGCCGGGCGACCCGGTCCATCGCGCCATCGGGGCGCTGCGGATCGACGATCCGCTGCTGCTACGCGAGGGCAAAGCCAGGTGGGAGCTGGTCACGCTCGACGCGGTGGTGGTGGGCCAGCTGGCCCGCTCATTCAAGCCGCCGCCCAATCTGCGCTGGAGCGCGGGACGGGTCGCGGCCATCCTGGTACGCCAGGCTGCCGACGACGACACCGATTACCGCCGTCTGGCCCGCTGCGACCAATGGGAAGTGGTGCTGCCGGAACTCGTCTTCGACATCTGAACCGGCTGACGCCAAACGCCGGTGCCAGGTCTGACAAACGCCGGTGCCAGGTCTGACAAACGGACACGGCCTCGGCAGTGAGGCCTCGGGCACGCATCGCCACTGTTCAGCTCGTGGCGAAATGTTAACACCTGACATCAAACAGGACACAAAAAACGCATGGGCGCCGTGGCACCGTCGCTATAATGAATATTTTTACAACATTAAAGGACTAAACATGTTACGTTATCTCGCGTGTACAGCAACCGCCTTCCTGTTCCTCAGCCCGGCCCAGGCGGCCCTGCAGTCCTATGACTGGAGTTTCACTGGCGGCTTTGCTTATCCCGACACTGGTGGCTCACTTCCTCGCGACACCACGCTCAAGGGCACTTTCACGGTGGACGACTTGAACGCCGACGGCAAGTTCGACAAATCCGAATTGCAGTCGCTTTCCTATTTTGGCCACGAATATACGAACTGTGCTGAGTGTGCAATCGACAGCTTCTTGTGGGTACCGGGCAATGCACCGCAGTTCGACATTTCCCGTTCAAACTATGCTGGGCCGACCTATTATTCCTATTCCATAAAAACAGGGGTCAAGTTCAGCGACTTCGGAGGCGTCTATGGTCAAGGCGAGCCGTACAGTAGCGGTGGTGACTGGACCCCGAACGTCACCTGGAAAGTGAGCGCCGTGCCCGAGCCGCAAACCTGGCTGATGCTGGGCGCGGGCCTGCTGGCCCTCGGTGCTGCCGCACGCCGCCGCAGGCCGAACTAAGTGCGCATGCATTATTGCGATTGCCAGCTGCCGTAAGCGGCGCGCCGGCATCGGCTGCGTGCCGCACGCGAGCGAGCTGTTCGGGTGCATGAGGGCGCAGCCGATGCTGGCTTGCTTCGGCGCGCTGTCCCTGCGCTGACTGCCAGAGCTGACCCCGAGTAATCAGACCTGACCCCGAACAACTGATCCCGAGCAAAAATGGCGCCGGAAAGGCTTGACCGCCTCGTCGCATACGTATACTGTATTAGTTAATTAATACACTAGACTGATATGAGCAGCCCTTTAACCCATCTGTTCTCGATCGCCACCGGGTCATCCGAGCCGATCTACCGCCAATTGGTGGACCAGGCACGGCGCCTGATCGCCGGCGGCCAGCTCGCTCCGGGCGACGCCATGCCGTCCGTGCGCGACGTCGCGCTGGCCCTGGCCGTCAATCCCATGACGGTCTCGAAAGCCTGGGGCCTGCTCGAAACCGAAGGCGTGCTCACGCGCCGGCGCGGCCTCGGCATGACGGTGGCCGACGCGCCGCCCTCCGGCCACAGCCTGGCGCAACGCGCCCAGTTGCTGCGCCCGACCCTGGAACGCGCCGCGCTCGAAGCGCGCCAGCTCGAACTCGATCCCGCTACCGTCCTTGCCCTGTTCACCCACATACTGAAAGACACGCCATGACCGCCCCCATCCTGCACGCCTCGGCGCTGACCAAGCACTTCGGCGACCAGCCCGTCCTCAACGCGCTCGACTGGCAAGTGCGGCCGGGCCAGGTCATCGGCCTGCTGGGCCGCAACGGCGCCGGCAAGTCGACCCTGCTCGAATGCCTGCTCGGCCTGCGCGAGAGCGATGGCGGCCAGGTCACCGCCTTCGGCGAAGCGGTCGCCGACCTGTCGTGCGCCGCGCGCGCCCGCATCGGCTACGTGCCGCAGGCGAGCGACTTGTTCGAATGGATGACGGCGCGCCAGATGCTGGCGTACTTCGAAGCGCTGTACCCGCGCTGGAACGGGGCGCGCGTGACGCAGTTGCTGGCGCGCTGGGGCTTCGATGCGCCCATGTGCGACAAGGCGATCAGCACTTTGTCGGGCGGCGAGCAGCAGCGCCTGTCGATCATCCGCGCCCTGGCGCACGACCCGGACCTGCTGGTGCTGGACGAACCGGTGTCGGCGCTCGACCCGGTCGGCCGGCGCGACTTTTTGCGCGAGCTGGTCGACGATGTGATCGAGCGCGGCACCACGGTGGTGTTCTCGACGCACATCCTGTCGGACCTGGAACGGGTGGCGCCGGACGTGGCTTTCCTCAAAGACGGAAAGATCGCGCTGCAGGGTGCGCTCGACGAGCTGCTGGAGAATGCGCGCCGGGTCAGCGGCCCGAGTACATTGCTGGCGACCCTGGTGATTGACGGCGAACTGCGCCGCACCAGCACGCACGATGGCGTCACCCATGTCATCACGAGCGCGGCCGGCGCAGGCTTGCAGGCCCGGGCCGGGCGCGAGCCGGCGCTGCGGCTCGAAGCGCTCAGCCTGGAAGACCTGTTCGTGGCGGTGACCCAATGAGCGCGCTGCGCATCGACGATGCCGGCGCCGAGTGGCGCGCCAGCGGCGCCATCGCGATGGCCGCCATCCGCGGCCGCACCAGCCTCGGCGGCAATGGGCTGAGCTGGCTGTTCCTGGCGGCCATGCTGGTGACGCCGCTCGTGGCCGGCGCGCTGAGCGGACAGTGGCGGCGCTCCATCGGCCTCGGCGCGGGCATTCCGCTGGCGCTCCTGTCGCTGTTGTGGTGGGGCCTGCTGTTGGGGTCGATGGTCCGGCAAAACCATGTCGCGAGCAAGCTGGTGCCTGATCTGGCGCGGCGTTCGCTGCGCCTGCTGGCGCTGGTCTATCTGTTGGTCGCCGGCGTGCTGACAGGGCTGTTCGTGCTGGCCGGCGCTCCCCTGATCCCGACCTTGGTGATCGTCTGTACGGTCATGAGCTATTTCGCGCTCATGGTGGTGTTCCCGCTGCTGGGCTACCTCGTTTGCGCCACCTTGTTCCTGCCCGGCGTGGTGTCATGGCTGGTTCCCGGATTGCCGGAGCGGGTGTTGAACGTGGACCTGCTGAGCGCTGTCGGGGCCGTGTTTTGTATTGTCGTCGGGTACGCCTTGACGCGGCGCCTGTTGCGCAGCCCATGGCCGCTGCGCGCCCCGGCGCTGGCCGGCCGCACGCCAGGCGGGCGGGCGGGGCGCGCCTATGCGCGCGCACTGCGGCGCGATTGCGCACGCGGCGCGCCTGGCCCTTTGCTGTTGCACGCGCTCGGCCCGGCGCTGCGCCTGGAGCGCGACTGGGTGATCGGGGCCGCCTGCGTCAGCGCCATCGGCGTGGCGGCCGGGGCGCTCGGCTGGTCAAAGGGGATATCGTTCATGCTCCCGATGCCGGCGCTGATGGCGGCCGCGCTGTTGTTGCAGGCGGCGCTGCCGCACGCCCTGGTGTGGGCGTTCCGGCGAACCCGCGCCCAACAGTCCTTGCTGCGCCTGGCGCCGCGCGCTCCCGGCGCCGCCGCCATGAACACGGTGCTGGCGCGCGCCTTGCTCGCCCGCCTGGCCAGCTGCTGGGCCATCATCAGCGTGCTCACCCTGGCATTGGCGTTCGGTCTCGGCGCCAGCCCGCTGGACGTGGCGCGGCTGCTGCCGGCATGTTGCCTCGGTATTGGCGCCAGCGCGCTGGCCTTGCGTGACTACGCGGGCGGCGCCGGTGTACGCAACGGTGTGCTCGGTGCTTGCACGCTCTGGCTGCTACCCGCCGCGGCACTGCAATACGCCGCCCTGAGCGCTCGCTTCGACAACGCCACCTGGTGCATGATCGGGGCCGTGACGCTGCTGGCCAGCGCCGCCTGGGCGCGCCATTGCTGGCTGCGCATGGTGACGGCGCCATCCGCCTTCCCGGCCGGGCGCCCGGCCTGATCGGCACTTTTCCGCACCCGCTCGCTTAGCCCATCGTTGCGCGGGCCCAGGCGCGCAGCACTACCCTGACATTGCATTTATTGTTGTGTGTGCAACATGGTTTCGCGGCTATAATGTAGACTTTTACAATATTATAGGAATAAAAATGTTACGTTACATCGCATGCGCAGCAACCGCCTTCATGTTCCTTACCCCGGCCCAGGCGGCCATCCAGTCCTACGACTGGACTTTTACCGGCGGCTTCCTCGGACTCGAAAGCGGCAGTCCCTTCGACGCCACGCTCAAGGGCAGTTTTTCGGTGAACGACTTGAACGCCGACGGCAAGTTCGACAAGTCCGAATTGCAGTCGTTGACCTATCGCGGTTACGATTATCCGGGCTGCGCTCAGTGTACGATCCGCAGTTTCTCGTGGGTGCCGGGCAGTGCGCCGCAGTTCGACATTGGCCGCTACGAAAGTACCGATTCGTATTATTCTTCCGAGTCTGTACGCACCGGGGAAAGTTACGGATCCTACGCAAGCTTTAATGGCGGCGGCGAGCCGTACATTGCCGGCGGTCGCTGGACCTCGAACGTGACCTATACAGTGAGCGAAGTGAGCGCCGTGCCCGAGCCGCAATCCTGGCTGATGCTGGGCGCGGGCCTGCTGGCCGTCGGCGCTGCCGCGCGTCGCCGCAAGTCGGTTTAAGGGCTGAGGTGGGCGGCGCCCTGTGCGGCCGGCCGCCTGCCCGGGCTAGTGCGCACTTTTCTGCACCAGCGCGCTGCCCACGCCGTGGCGCCTGCCTTCGCTCACGGCCGTCACCGTGCCGTCGGCATTGAACACGATGGCGTTGGCGGCGCCGATTTCCTCCGGCTTGGCGGCCCACTTGTAGCCCAGCTTGTCCAGTGCCAGCGCCTGCGCGCTGCCGGCAAATCCCGGTTCGATCTCGGTGCTCGCATCGTTGCGCTGGCTCAGGCGCGGGGCATTAATGGCCTTGTCCATCGGCATGCCGAAATCGACGTGGTTGACGATGGTTTGCAGCACCGTCGTGATGATGGTGGCGCCGCCCGGGCTGCCGACCGTAAACGCCGGCTTGCCATTCTTGAACGCCATCGTCGGCGCCATGCTGCTGCGCGGGCGCTTGCCCGCTTCCGGTACGTTGGGGTGCGGGCCGCCGAAGT
This sequence comes from Massilia genomosp. 1, assembly GCF_011682185.1. Lineage (NCBI taxonomy): Bacteria > Pseudomonadati > Pseudomonadota > Betaproteobacteria > Burkholderiales > Oxalobacteraceae > Massilia > Massilia genomosp. 1. Next base: position 47,780 of record NZ_WHJF01000013.1, on the reverse strand, counting down.
CGAAATCGGTCATTTCGTTGTTGAGCAAAAAGCCGTAACCGGGCACCACGATGCCGCTGCCGCCCCACGCTTCGATGGTGAAGGTATAGGCGACGATATTGCCCTCCTTGTCGGACACGGCCAGGTGGGTGGTGTGGGCATTCTCGGCCATCAGGCGCGCCGCATGCGGACGCTGCGGCACGCTGGGGTCGCTCTGGAAGGGATACGGGTCGCCCGCCAGTACCTTGGGCCCGGCGCGCTCGGCGTTCATGGCGGTGCGCCGGCGTGCCGCGTATTCCTTGCTGAGCAGGCCGGCCACCGGCGCGTCCACATACTCGGGATCGGCCAGGTAGGCGTTGCGGTCGGCAAAGGCCAGGCGGCTCGCTTCCATAAAGAGATGTTCGGCGCTGGCGCGCGGCAGCGCCTTGAGGTTGTAGCCTTCGAGCAGGTTGAGCGCTTCGCCGATGGCGATGCCGCCGCTGCTCGGCAAGGGCATGCCGACGATGTCGTAGCCGCGGTACGTGGTCTTGACCGGCTGGCGGATACGCGCTTCGTAGTTGGCCAGGTCGGCCATGGTCATCGCGCCGGCGCGCACGCGCACCCCGGGGGGCACCGGCGGCCGGGCCACGGCCTCGACGATGGCGCGCGCCATCGGGCCCTGGTAAAAGGCTTTCTGGCCTTGCGCGCCGATGTCGCGGTAGGCCTTGGCCAGGCCCGGGCTTTTCAGCACGGCGCCGAGCGCGAGCGGCTTGCCATCCTTGAAGTACAAGGCGCTGCTGCTGGTAAACATCTGGAGCTTTTTCTGGTTCTCGGCGCTGATGCGCCTGAAGTTTTCACTCACCGGAAAACCTTTGCTGGCCACGCCGATGGCGGGCGCCAGCACCTGCTTGAACGACATGGTGCCGTAGCGGCTCAGTGCTTCGTGCCAGCCGCGCACGGTGCCGGGCACGCCGACCGAGGCGCCGCTGGCGATGGTGGCGTCGAGGTCGCTGTCCTTGCCGTTTTCCTGGAATACGCCGGGGGTGACGCTCGCTGGCGCCGTTTCGCGGTGGTCGACCGTGATCACGCGTTTGTCTTTGGCCAGGTAAATCATCATGAAGCCGCCGCCGCCGATGCCGCAGCTGTAGGGATCGGTCACGCCCAGGGTGGCGGCCGCCGCAACGGCGGCGTCGACCGCATTGCCGCCCTTGTCGAGGATCGCCATGGCCGACTGCGACGCTTGTTCGCTGATGGTGGCGACCGCGCCGCCGGTGCCGCTTGCCACCGGGGTCCTGGCATGGCCCAGTGGAATGATCAGGACGATGGTGCAGGCGAGGGCGAAGCGGCGGGCGGCGTGGCTCATGGGGACTTATCGGCTTTCGGAGGGAGCTTGGCTGACGGTCAGGCGCACCGGTGACGGCGGGGGCGGCGGCGTATTGCTCGGCTGCGGTGGCGGCGGGATCGTGGCCAGGGTAATCACCAGGTCGGGCCGCTGCACCGAGATGTAGGTCGGCTTGGCCGGTTCCAGGTCGAACGGCTCTTGGCCGGTGGTAACGATCAGGGTGTCTTGGCCGGTGGGAAAGGTCAGGCTGAAGTGGTAGACGATCTTGCCGGCCGTGATGCAGAACACGTCGGGCGGGCAACGGCTGTCGTCGACGCGCTCGAAAAACAGGACGGTGTCCGGCGCCAGCGTGACGCTGGTCTGTGGCCACAAGACCACGGTCTGGTTGTTCTGGCGGTGCATCAGCGCTTCCTTCGGCGGTGCCTTCATTTGTGCGGCGGTGGACCCGGTAAACACACAGGCGGCGGCGAACGCGAAAAGCAGCTTGTTCATGATGGGCTCCTCAGTAGTGGGAAAGCCGATCATAGATCATATCAATTTCGCCATTGTGTGGCCGCGCAATTGACGAGTCGGCGCGCGGCAGGGCTGCCGCGCGCTTGCCTTGCGATGGATAAACGCCGGGCCAGCCGGCGCTGGCCCGTGGGCAATTACGCCTGCGCGGCGCGGCCTTGCCGGCGACGGCGGGTCAGGCCGATCACGGCCAGGCCCAGCGCCAGCATGGCGTAGGTTTCCGGTTCCGGCACGGCGCTGGTGTAGACGGTCAGGGTCGGGTTCAGCAGGGTCAGGCCGGCCAGGGAATCCTGGCGGTGGACGACGCCGTCCGGCGTGGTCCAGCTGGCCGGCGTGGCGAACACGGTCATGCTGCCGTTCAGGGACATGCTCATCTGCGCGAGCATGATGTTGCCCGCGCTGAAGACGAAGGCGTCGTTCCCCTTGAGCAGTTTGACCTGGCGGTTGCCGTTGCGGCTCCAGTTGTCGGCGCCGCTGGCGAACAGGCTGACCGAGCCGCGGTTGCTCGCTGTGCCGGCCCCGGCCAGGCCGCCCGGCGGCACGGCGGCGTCGAGCGTGCCGGCGAAGCTGGCGGAAAAGGAATAGCCGGTGATCAGGTAGCCCGAATGCGCGGCAAAGCGCATCTCGCCCGAGTAGTCAGTGCCGTCGGCCTCGCTGCTTTTGACGGCCATGCTGCTGGCAAAATCGCTGAATCGGATGGTCGTCGCGCTGCCGGTATCGGATACCAGCAGGTCGGCCAGGTTCGCATCAGGATTGCTGAAAGTGAAGGTTTTAGCTTCGATGACGGTCGGCGCCGCCGTTGCGGTAGCGCACGCGAAAGCCAGCGCGACCGCACCCATCTGCAATGTAATCAGGTTCATTGGTCCCATTCCTTTTCATGTCATCACATCGATGAACGCCCCACGGCGTTTTCAAGTCGCCATCATAATCGAGGGCTAGCCGCGCGTCATAGGACAACATTGTAAGAAAGATATTGGGGGCAACAGGCGCCGCCGGCAGGATCGCGGCAGCCCGGCCTTACGCGTCGAGACTGTCTTGCAGGCGCTTGCGGGTGCCGCGCGTGAGGACGATGACGGCCACGCCGACGGCGAGCATGACGTAGGTTTCCGGTTCCGGCACCGATTGCGAGGCCACGCTGGCGCGCGTGCCGGCCGTGTCGAAGGCGCTGCGCGCCTGCTTGTCGAAGCTGATGCGTCCATCCGGGTAAGCCTGGCGCAGGGTGGGCGTGCTCCAGGCGCTCAGATTGCTGTTGGCAACCACGCTCAGGGCGCTGGCGACATGGTGCTCGTTTTCGCCCAGCACGTCGCCCGGGCGCAGGTGCATGGCGCGGGTGACGTCGGCCAGGCCGCGGCTGGAACGCACGTCGGCCAGTTCGATGCCGGCATGGCTGGCATAGTGTTTGCTCACATTATTCAGGGCAGGGGACTCGATCAGGGCCGGAGCGGCGCCGGCCAGGCCGGGCGCCAGCAGCAGGGCGGCCAGAGGTCGTGTCCATGTTAAGTATTTCATTTGCAGACTACCTATTCATGTTTGGCTGTGAAAAAGGCTGTGACGGCGCGCAGCGCAGCGCTCGGGGCCCGGTATTGCCGCGCTCGCATATCGGCACGGTATGCATGATACGTCAAAGTCGAATTATAAATATGTAATCAAGTGTATTGACTTGTACAAGCTTGATGAATTGTACCGGCAAAAAAAATGCCGCCTAGTCTACACCAGGCGGCATCGGCGCGGGGCGCCGGACGTGCATTGTTCTCAGATAAATGCCGAAAGTGCCGCTTTCATCTTCTTGAGCGCCGCGCTTTCGATCTGGCGGATGCGCTCGGCCGAGACGCCGAATTCGTCGGCCAGGGCGTGCAGGGTCGCACCCGAGCCGTCGTCGTTGGCCAGCCAGCGCGCTTCGACGATGCGGCGCGAACGGGCGTCGAGCTTGCCCAGCGCGGTTTCCAGGCCTTCGGACTGCAATCGCGTGACCTGTTCGGCTTCGAGCACCTTGGTCGGCTCGGACAGGTCCGACGACAGGTAGGCGATCGGCGAGAACTTGTCGTCTTCGTCGTCGGTCGGCGCTTCGAGCGCGATGTCGCGGCCCGACAGGCGCGTTTCCATCTCGATCACTTCTTCGCGCTTGACGTCGAGCAGCTTGGCCAGCGCATCGATCTGGCTCGGGCTCATGGCGTCGAGCCCCTGCTTGTTGCTGCGCAGGTTGAAGAACAGCTTGCGCTGGGCCTTGGTCGTGGCGACCTTGACCAGGCGCCAGTTCTTCAGGATGTACTCATGCATCTCGGCCTTGATCCAGTGCATGGCGTACGACACCAGGCGCACGCCCTGGTCCGGGTCGAAACGCTTGACCGCTTTCATCAGACCGATATTGCCTTCCTGGATCAGGTCGGCGTGCGGCAAGCCATAGCCAAGGTAGCCGCGCGCGATCGACACCACCAGGCGCAGGTGCGACAGCACCAGCTCTTGCGCGGCGGCCAGGTCGTTGTTCTTTTGCAGGCGCTGGGCCAGGGAAATCTCTTCTTCGTGGGTCAGCATCGGCAGGCGGTTCACCGCCGAGATATAGGCGTCGATATTGCCCAGGTTGCCGGTGAAACCGAGTCCTAAAGCACGATTGCCGGTCGGAACCAATGCGGATTGTGCGGACAACGTCATCATGTATTTCCTCGTAGAGTTCTGTGCTGCATCATCGAATGCCCGGGCCGGAGACGGGTCCGGGGGCGATTGTTGCGATCTGATGCCAGCGGTGGCTTCGGGTCTTCCCCGCCATGCAAGTCCCTATATTAGCACTCTCTGGGGAGGAGTGCCAATGCGCAGAATGTATGGCAGTGATAGCGAAATGTTATTGCTTGGAGGTAAGCATAAATTGGCAAGCTTCACTCTAGTGGAGGACTGCATTTACGCCTTGCTACGGATCAAGCCAGGGCAGAGGCCCATCGCTATTTGTTTGCGCCGGGGCAGTGCTGTTTGATGCCAGGCGCCAGTATCGCGCAAGCGGCGCGGGCGGTCTGTACGGTCACACACGCTGGCGGCGCGCCGGCGTCGTTGCGTACCCGCGACGGATAAATCCAAATGTAGGAAGTTGTATTGACAGAGTGAAAGAATTTCTTTAAAACAATGACATCTCAACATTTTTGAAAGACACCATGACTCCGATCATCATCATTGACGGCGACGACAATAATAACCAACTGAATGGCGGATCGGGGCCGGACGTGATCAACGGAAAAGGCGGTGACGACTTCCTGTTCGGCGGCGACGGCAACGACACCCTCGACGGCGGCGCCGGCAAGGATATCCTGGACGGCTCGCTCGGCGCCAATACCTACCGCTGGGGGCGCGGCGCCGGCCAGGACATCATCGTCTCTGGCGGCCCGCGCGATGCCGGCCTGAACGTGCTGCAACTGGGCGAGGGCGTGTCCGCCTCCGACCTGCGCCTGACCCGCTACAACGACGATCTGGTGCTCGCCATCGCCGGTACCGAGGACCGCTTGACCGTCCATCGCTTTTTCGGTCAAGACATGTCGTACAGCGGCGGCATGGCCTGGGGCTATCCGATCAGCGTCATCCGCTTCGCCGACGGCGCCGGCTGGGATATCCAGGCGATCCAGACCAGGGTGGCGATGCAGGACCGGCCGATGCTGGTGCTCGACGAGCAGGATAATACGATGAACGGCCCGTTCCTCGACGGCGCTGGCGGCAACGACATGCTGTACGCCAACGGCCCGTCCGTGCTGCTCGGCGGCAGCGGCAACGATACCCTGCTCGGTTCCTACGGCAACGATGTGCTGCTTGGCGGCAGCGGCGACGACAGCCTGGCCGGCGGCTTCGGCAACGATTTTCTCGATGGCGGCGCCGGCAACGACCTGCTCAACGGCGACGGCGGGTACGACACCTACCGATTCGGCCATGGCAGCGGGAATGACAGCATCGACGCGCCCAAGTACGGCCAGGGAGATGTGCTGACCATCGATATGACGGCCGGGGTCCAGGCCGCTACCCTGACGGTGCTGCGTACCAGCCCGAACAGCCCGGACCTGGTGCTGGAACTGCCGCTGAGCGGCGAGCGCCTGACGGTCAAGGATTACTTCCTTGCGCAGCGCACGGTGAGCATCCACTTCGCCGACGGCAGCGTGATGAACAAGGCGACGATCGACATGCGGGCCCAGGGCGCGATGCCGGTCAACACCGTCAGCGGTACCGAGGGCGCCGATTCCCTCAATGGCACCTATGGCAGTGACATCCTGCGCGGCGGCGGCGGCGACGATACCCTGTCCGGCCAGAATGGCGACGACCTGCTGGTCGGCGGCGACGGCAATGACATGCTCGATGTCTTCCAGGGCAACGATGTCGCCGACGGCGGCGCCGGCAACGACCGCATCATGCTCGGCGAGGGCAACGCCACGCTGCTGTTCGGACGCGCCTCCGGTCATGACGAGCTGTTCCCGATGTACGGGGTCGGCGGCGTCACCACGGTGCTGCTGGAAGCGGGCATCGGCGCGGCCGATATCGTCCTGACCCGCAGCAATGGCGGCCAGGGCCCCGAGTTGCTGATCAACGTAGGAGGGGCCGGGGCCAGCCTGCGGGTGGGCGCCTATTTTCCGCCGATGGACGCGCAAGGGCCTGCCATCGCGCTGCAGTTCGCCGACGGCACCCGCTGGGACAAAGCGCTCATCGACAGTATGCTGTTGACCGGTAACGACGATAATAATGACCTTCGCGGCACCGCCGGCAACGACCGTATCGACGGCCGCGGCGGCCACGACATTCTCCACGGCATGCAGGGCAACGACCTGCTGCTGGGCGGTGCCGGCGTCGATGCGCTGCTCGGCGGCGAGGGCGACGACACCCTCAACGGCGGCCAGGGCGACGACTACCTGGACGACAATGCCGGCAACAACACCTATGTGTTCGCGCGCGGCGACGGCCGTGACATGATTTTCAACAATCTCAGAACGCCGGAACTGCGTTACCAGAGCATCGTCTTCACCGACGGTATCCGTCCCGAGGAAGTGCATCTGCAGCGCATCAGCCGCGGCGGCTTCGACGACCTGGTGCTGACGGTCGACGGCGCGCCGGACCAGCAAATCACCTTGCAGGCCTACGTCTGGAACGACCCGATGTACGACACCAATATGCGGCTGAAAGAAATCCGCTTCGCCGACGGCAGCAAGTGGGACGCGGCAGCCATCGCGCAGCGCTCGAACCAGGGCACCGACATGGGCGATACCATGAGCGGCGGCGAGGGCAATGACGTCCTCGACGCCAGGGGCGGCGACGACATCCTGTACGGCAAGGGCGGCGACGACACCCTGATCGGCGGGCGCGGCAACGACCAGCTGGTCGGCGCGGAGGGCTCCGATACCTATGTGTTCAACCTGGGCGACGGGCGCGACTTGCTGATCGACACGCGCGAGACCAGCGGCGTGGGCAACACGCTGCGCTTCGGCGCCGGCATCACGTCCGCCGACCTGCGCCTGACGCCGATGGGCAACAGTCTCGAGCTCGCCTATGGCAAGCAGGGCGACGCCATTTTGCTCAGCACTGGCGGCGCGCCGGGCACCGAGAGCGCCATCAAGCGCATCGACTTTGCCGATGGCAGTGTCGGCTACCCCAGCGATTACTTCAACCAGGCGCCCGTGCTCAAATTGCCGCTGGCCGACCAGGCAGGAACGCCGGGCCAGCATTTCAAGCTGACCTTGCCATCGGGCATGTTCAGCGATCCCAACGCGGGCGACGTGCTGAGCCTGATGATGGCGCAAAGTAACGGCTCGGCGCTGCCCGACTGGCTCCATTTTGATGCCGCCATCGGCATGCTGGAGGGCACGGTCCCGCAGGGCTTGCAGGCCAGCTTCCCGCTGCGCGTCACCGCGAAAGACCAGGCCGGGCTGCATGCCACGGATGACTTCATCCTGGCCGTGGGCGCCGCCAACAGGGCGCCGACCGTCGCGCTGGCGCTCAAGCCCGTCACGACCTACGAAAACAGCGGGTTCAGCGTGCGCACGCCGACCTTTGCCGACGCCGACATCGGCGACACCCTGAGCGTCAAGCTGCGCATGGCGGACGGCAGCGCGCTGCCCTCGTGGCTCTGGTTCGACGGCAAGGAAACGCTGAAGGCCGTGACCGATTACGAGCGCGCCGGCACCTACCAAGTGGTGGCGACGGCCACCGACCAGGGTGGCCTGACGGTATCGAGCAACATCGATATCGTCGTCAAAAATGCCAACCGGGCGCCGCAAGCGAGCGAGGCGCCCGGCACCCTCAACGCGGCGCTCGATACGGCGTTTTCCAGCGTGCTGCCGGCCCGCACCCTGATCGACCCGGACGGCGATGCCCTCACCTACAGGCTGAGCCAGTCGGGCGGCGCCGCCTTGCCGTCGTGGCTCAGCTTCGATCCGCTGACCCGCACCCTGTCCGGCACGCCGCTGGCCGGGGCCGCCTCGACCCTGTCGCTGGTGCTGGGCGCGACCGACAGCGCCGGCTTGACCGGCGCCATCGGTTTCAAGCTCAACATCGCAGCCGATGCGGTGCGCAACCTGGCCGGTACGATCGATGCCGATGTGCTCAGCGGCTTGTCGGCCGGCGACACCTTGTCGGGCCAGGCCGGCAATGACCAGCTCAACGGCCTGGGCGGCAACGACCTGCTCGACGGCGGCCTGGGCGCCGACCGCATGGCCGGCGGAAGCGGCGACGACCGCTACCTGGTCGATGCGGCCGGCGACCAGGTGGTCGAACTGGCCAACGAAGGGCGCGACACGCTGGTGGTGTCGGTCGGCTACACCCTGCCCGTCAATGCCGAGGTACTGGTATTGGGCGGTGCCGGCGCGCTGGCCGGCTACGGCAATGGCGTTGATAACGTCTTGTATGGCAATAGCGGGAATAACTTCCTCAACGGCAACGGCGGCAACGACCTGCTGCAGGGCGGCGCCGGCAACGACAGCCTGGTCGATACCCTGGGCAAGGGCCTGTTCGACGGCGGCAGCGGCACCGACACGCTCAGCGGCGGTGCGGGTAACGAGATGTACATCGGCGGCGCCGGCAACGACATCATCACGACCGGCAACGGGATCGACATCATTGCCTTCAACCGTGGCGATGGCAGCGATACGGTCACCCCGGGCAGCATTGCCGACAATGTGATTTCGCTGGGACGCGGCATCACCTACGCCGATTTGACGTTCAAGAAGGCGGGCAGCGACCTGGTGTTCGGTACCGGCGCCGGCGAGCAGATCAACCTGAAGAACTGGTTCGCATCGGCCAGCAACCACAGCGTGGGCAAGTTGCAGATCTTCATCGATGGCAGCAGCGATTTCCTGGCCGCTTCGCCGCTGGCCATGAACAGCCAGAAAATCCAGCTGTTCAACTTCGATGCGCTGGCCGGCAAGTTCGAGCAGGCGCTGCTGGCCGATCCGGCGCTGGCCAGCTGGAGCCTGGCGCCCGAGCTGGCCGGCGCCTGGATCAAGGCGGGCGGCAATATGGCCGTCGGCGGCGACCTGGCGCAGCAGTACGCCACGGCCGGCACCCTGGCCAATGTGGCCCAGGTACCGGCCTTGAACATCATCGGCAGCGGCAGCTTCGGCGACGGCCAGTACCTGACTTCGGCGATCAACCTGGCCGATGGTTCCGGGTTCCTGATCTAAGCCATGCAAAAGGGGCCGCATGGCGCGGCCCCTTCGATTGTCTTGATGGCCGCGCAAGCGGCCATTTTTTCTTGGAAGGCAAATTTAGCTTGCCACACTTTAAAACCGCTTACGCTGCAAAAACCCGCTTTTTATGTGGCTTTTAAGGTAAAATTGTCTCTAAGTTAATTTCAAGGGGGCATGATGTTGAAGCAAACCTGTATGTTTGGACTCATCTGTGGTCTGGTATCCGGTGCGGCCAGCGCCCACATGACGGCCTCGAGCACCATTTCCAATTTTTCATATCAGTTGATTGATCTCAATCCCAACGACGGGGTTGTGGCATCGCTGATCTGGCAAGCCGTAGCGCCTGCAGGGCACCGCATGGATTCCACGGTCTATGTGCTCGGCGACATTCCAGCACGGCAGGTTTACGATGAGGTATCCGCACGCGGAACCCGCCTGCTCGAACCTTTATCCGTGAGCATGACCAAGCTGCACGGCAGCGGATCGGCCAGCGTCACTGGCGCACTGGGGAAGGAACTGACACTGCACACGTCGGTGACGTCCGCCACAGAGGCACCGGGTACGGAAAGCCCCTCGCGCTGGACTGCACAATCGTCGACTGGCTCGATTCCTTTCATATTGTCACCCAATACGGCTGTCATTTTTTCCGCCGACCTTAGCGGCGGTGGAACGCAAGGCATACCCGGGGGTATTTCGGACGGCGGCTTGGGGGCACGAACTAATCTGGGAGGCAACTGGCAACACCTAACAGATCGGGGAAGCTGGTATTCAGAGTCAGGGCCAAGCTATATGAAGCGGCTTGAACTCACAGTATCGAATGTCTACGCCTACAGCACCACAAATTTCGTGGAGGCAAACGCCAGGAGTTTTCTCTACGACGCGGCGGGCGCGGTACCGGAACCGTCTTCCTGGATGATGCTTCTGGCCGGACTCGGCATTGCCGGTTTTGCAAGCCGCCGCGCCAGTCGGATGGGGCGATAAAGACGTCCTTGTCTGCGTCCAAACACTGTTTTTTTCTCAATAGCACCTTCGATGCGTGTCAAGGTATGCGGCACGCCCGGTAGAGCGGCGGCCACCTCGGCCAGCAACGCCCGCAGGCCCGCATCGGCTGCCCGCAGGCCGCGCAGGTCGTCAGGAGCGTGTTCAGCCGATGTTCATCGGCCGGTTCGGCACGGGCTGTTCGTCTGACTTTCTTCGACTGAGATAGGCTCTTAGCGCAGGCGCGCCAGATGTCTGCGCACCGACAGCACCGCCCCGGCCAGGCCGAGCGCGGCGCTGACCGCCAGCAGCAAGCCCATGAACAGAGGGTTGAGCGGCGCCAGCTGGAACGCGGAGCCGTACAGGCGCGCGAATTCGCCGATGGCCGTATTGAGCGGCTGCAGCGACAAGGTCACCGCGCCAAGCGCCACCGCGCCGGCGCACAAGCCCAGCAAGCCGCCGGTGTAATAGAAGGGCCGGTGGATAAAGCCGTCGGTCGCGCCGATCAGCTTGCTCACGGCGATCTCGTCGCGCTGGGTCAGCACTTGCAGGCGGATCGTATTGAACACTACCGCGATGACCACCATCCCGAGCGTGACGGCCAGCAGCAGCAAGATCAGGCGCAGCACGCGCAGCAGGGCGGCCAGGCGCTTGACCCAGGCCGAATCGACCTGCACCGCGTCCACGCCGGCCACGGTGCGCAGGCGCGCGGCGATGGCGTCGACGCTGCCCGCTTCGCTCACCGTCCTGAAACTGTCGAGTTTGAGCACATAGCCGTCCGGCAGGGGATTTTCGCCCAAGGTGGCCAGCACGTCGGTCAGCCCGGTCTTGCTGTTCAAGCTCTCGAGCGCCTGTTCGCGCGGCACGAACACGATGCGCGAGGTGGGATCGGCCAGGATGGCGCGGATCGCCGGTTCCATCGCCAGCGCCTGCGCGCGCGTGGTGTCGGCTTTGGCGAACACGCTGATTTCGGGCTCGACCGAGAGCTGCTCGGACATCGGCCGCACATTGTCGAGCAGGGTCAATCCGGCGAACGGGAGCGTGAGCGCGATGGCCACCACGATCACATTGAACAGGAAACTGAGCGGCGACTTGCCCAGCTGGCCGAGCGCCGAGCCGATGGCGAAACTGTGTTGGCGGAACCAGCGCTTCATGTGGCGTCTCCCACCACGGCGCCGTGGTCGAGCCGGATCACGCGCGCGCTGTTCTGGCGCGCGGCGTCGTACAGCACCAGTTCGTCGTGGGTGGCGATCAGGCAGGTCACGCCCACCGAATGAAAGGCGCGCAGGGCGTCGAGCACCTTGTCGGCGCTGGCGCGGTCCAGGTTGGCGGTCGGTTCGTCGGCCAGGATGATCTGCGGGCGGTTGACGATGGCGCGCGCGATCGCCACGCGCTGCTGCTCGCCGCCCGACAGTTCGAGCGGGCGCGCCAGCGCGCGAGCTTCCAGCCCGACTTTCTCGAGCGCGGCGCGGGCCCGCAGTTCGGCCTCGGCCTTCGAGGCCCCGGTCACCAGCAGCGGCAGCATGGTGTTGGCCAGGATCGAGCGGTCGGTCAGCAGGCGCTGCTGCTGGAAAATCAGGCCGAGCTTACGCCGCAGGTAGGGCAGGCTGGCGTTTTTCATGCGCCCGATATCCTGGTCGTTGACCAGCACGCTGCCCGAGGTGGGGCGTTCCATGGCCGCGATCATCTTCAGCAGGGTCGACTTGCCGGCGCCGGACGGGCCGGCCAGGTAGACCAGCTCGCCGCGGGCGATGTTCAGGGTCACTTCGCGCAGGGCGATGGCGTCGCCCGGGTAGGTCTTGGAAACAAGCCGGAATTCGATCATGAATGCTTATCCCAGCAGCGCCTCGACGAATTCGTCGGCGCTGAACGGTTGCAGGTCTTCGATTTTTTCGCCGACCCCGATGAAGTACACGGGGATCGGGCGGGTGCGGGCAATCGCGGCCAGCACGCCGCCCTTGGCGGTGCCGTCGAGCTTGGTGATGACCAGTCCGGTCAGTTGCAGGGCGTCGTCGAAGGCCTTGACCTGGGCCAGCGCGTTCTGGCCGGTGTTGCCGTCAATGACCAGCAACACTTCGTGCGGGGCGCCATCCATGCCCTTGCCGATCACGCGCTTGATCTTTTTCAGTTCTTCCATCAGGTGCAGCTGGGTCGGCAGGCGGCCGGCCGTGTCGACCATGACCACGTCCATCTTGCGCGCCTTGCCCGACTGGACCGCGTCGAAGGCGACGGCGGCCGGGTCGCCCGACTCCTGGGCGATCACGGTGACATTGTTGCGCTGGCCCCAGACCATCAATTGTTCGCGCGCGGCGGCGCGGAAGGTGTCGCCGGCGGCCAGCAGCACCGATTGCTCGTACTTCTGCATGTGCTTGGCGAGCTTGCCGATGGTGGTGGTCTTGCCGGCGCCGTTCACGCCCGCGATCATCATCACCAGCGGTTGGTGGCGGCCCAGTTCGAGCGGCTTGACCAGCGGGCGCAGCATGTCGGTCATGAGCACCTTGAGCGCCGCTTTCACGGCGGCGGCATCGACCAGCTTGTCTTCCTTGACCTTGCGGCGCAGCTCGGTGAGCAGGAAATCGGTGGCGTCCATGCCGGCGTCGGACATGAGCAGCGCCGCTTCGAGTTCCTCGTACAGGTCTTCGTCGATGCGGGCGCCGACGAACAGCAGGCTCAGGTTGCTGGAAGTCTTGGACAGGCCCGCTTTCAGGCGCGCCATCCAGGAACTCTTGCTGTCGGCGTCGTTGCCGAGGCGCTCGGCGGTTTCGGCGATCAGTTCGGTGCCGAAGGCCGGCACGGGCGGCGCCACGAAGGTCGAGGTGGCGCCGTAGCGGCGCGTTGGCGGCGGGGCGGGAGCGGCTGCGGGCGGCGATTCGGCCACGGCGGCCACCACGGGCGTGACTGGCGCGCCTGGTGCGGGCGGAGAGGGAGCTGCGGGCGTTGGCGGCGGAAGATCGGGAGCGGGTGGTTTTTTCTTAAAAAAACTAAACATGGGAATGTGGTGGAGGGCGCAGCATGCTGATGCCCGGCGGCGCCGGGCACGACGAAATCGATGCCGCGTATTTTACCAGAGCAGGGCGGGGTTTCCCCGGCCGGACTGCCTAAGAGCCTATCTCAGTAGATTTGGGGAAGCTGATGGCGATGCATGGCAAGCGAGGGCAAGGCGCGAGGAGGCCGCATGGCTAGCCATGCAACGACGAGCAACGCGGCACTCGCTTGCCAGGCGCGCCAGCAGCGACTCCGATCTACTGAGATAGGCTCTAACTCGCAACGGCCGTGTTTTGCGCCCGCCAGCGTTCCACCGCCGCATCGATATCGTGCAGGTCGAGCACCCGGTCCGGCCCGAGATGGCGCCGCGCCAGCGCCGCGCAGCTGCCACCGGCCCACACCTGTACCCGTTCGCCCAGCCGGCTTTGCAGCTCGATCACATTGTCGACCGCCGCGCGCGGCGACATCACGCTCGAAAACGACAGCGCCACGATGTCGGCGCGCTGCACCCGCGCCGCGTCGACGATGTCGGCCAGCGGGGTCTGCACGCCCAGCGAGACGCAGTGCGCTCCTTCCAGCGCGAACAGGGCCTCGGCCATCAACAGGCCCAGGCCGTGGCGTTCCTGGGGCACGGTGGTGAGCAGGATGCGCGGGGTGGCGTCGCTCTGGCCCACCTGCTGGTTGGCCGAAAAGATGGCGTTTCTCATCGCGCTTTGCAGCAGTTCGGCGAACAGGTGTTCTTCGAAGATGGCCAGGCCGCCGGCGGCCCAGGTTTCGCCGACCAGCGTGGTCAGGGGCGCCACCAGTTCCAGCACGAAGCGGCGCAAGCCCAGTTGCAGCAGGGACTGGGCCATTTTCTGGCGCAGCTCGTGCATCTGGTGTGCCTTGATCATGGCCAGGCACTGGCGCAGCACCGGGTCGTCGGCGTCGCCGGCGATCGAGCCGGCGCCGGACTTGCTGGCCATATTGCTCAGCTCATCGGTACTCAAGTGCATGATCTTGCCGGGCCGGTAGCCCATGTCGAGCAGGCGCTTGACCACGCGCAGGCGCGCCACCTGCTCGAGCGGATACAGGCGCTCGCCGTTGGCGTCGCGCTGCGGCTGCGGAAACTGATAGCGCCGTTCCCACACGCGCAGGGTTTCCTTGGGGATGCCGGTGTCCCGTTCAACATCGCTGATGCTGCTGAAAACGGCAGTGGTCGATGCTTGGCTCATTGTCGCATTCATGGTTTGTTCAGGACATCGTCCTGATTGTAAGTTGAAATGATATACAGAAAACTACTCTTTGTATCAGCTTGTTTTCATGCCGGGATCTGAGCCCGACATGATGCCATGCCTGGTGCTGTTGCAGCTTCGTACGAAATCGCATTTCTTGAATCCAATTTCCTACCCGGTGCGTATAAATCCATACTAACTCAGTTTGTCATGGACAAATCGTTGACATCCTTCATTATTTGTCGGATTATCCGTCAGGTGGTGAGTTTGTCCTAGACAAAACAAGAAAACAGGTGGATGTGATGAAGATAGCAGTGATTGGGGCGGGGATTTCCGGTTTGTCGTGTGCGTACCGGCTTGTCCATGGCGGGGCGGAGGTGAGCCTGTACGAGGCGGGGGCTTACTTTGGCGGCCACAGCAACACCGTGGACGTGACCCTGGACGGCGTCACGCACGGCGTGGACACCGGTTTCCTGGTGTTCAACGAGCGCACCTACCCGCAGCTGATCGCCCTGTTCGTCGAGCTTGGCGTGGAAACGGCGCCGAGCGACATGTCGTTCTCGGTCAAGCTGCCGCTCGGGCCCGAAGCCGGCGCGCGCGTGCTGGAATGGGCCGGCAGCAATCTCGACACCCTGTTTGCCCAGCGCGGCAACCTGCTGCGCCCGCGCTTTTTGCGCATGGTGCGCGACATCCTGCGCTTCAACCGCCAGGCCACCGCGCTGGCGCTGGCCAATCGCATGCCGGCCATGTCGCTCGGCGAGTTCCTCGACCAGCACCATTACAGCGAGCAGTTCCGCGCCTGGTACCTGCTGCCGATGGCCGCCTGCATCTGGTCGTGTCCATCTGAGCAGATGCTGGCCTTCCCGGTCGCCACCTTCATCCGCTTCTGCCACAACCACGGCCTGCTGCAGGTGAGCGACCGCCCGCAATGGCACACGGTGCGCGGCGGCTCGCGCAATTACGTCGACAAGCTGCTGGCCGCGATTGCCCAGCGCCGCCTCGGCACGCCGGTCACTTCCGTCACGCGCAACCCGGCCGGCGGCGCGCGTTCGGTGCGGGTCGATACGGCCCTTGACAGCGAACAGTTCGACCATGTCGTCATGGCCTGCCACAGCGACCAGTCGCTGGCGCTGCTGGCCGACGCGCGCGAAGACGAGCGCTCGGTCCTGTCGGCCGTGCGCTACCAGCCCAACCGCGCCGTGCTGCACACCGACGCGAGCTGCCTGCCGCGCAGCCGCAAGGCCTGGTCGGCCTGGAATTACCAGAGCACGGCGTCGGCCACGCCGCAGGTGTGCGTCCATTACCTGCTCAACCAGTTGCAGCCGCTGCCCTTCAAGACGCCGCTGATCGTCTCGCTCAACCCGATCGACGAGCCGAATCGGGCGCGCATCATCAAGTCGTTCGACTACGCGCACCCGGTGTTCGACGACGCCGCCGTGGCCGCGCAAGGGCGCCTGGCGCACTTCCAGGGCCGCCAGAACACCTGGTTCGCCGGCGCCTGGACCGGCTACGGCTTTCATGAAGATGGCCTCAAGTCGGGCCTGGCCGCCGCCGCCGCCTTGACGCGCCTGATGCAGGGAACGCAGCATGCGGCGGCCTGAGCCCGCGTCCGAGCCGCGCCCGCAGCTGTGCTTCGGCCAGGTGCGCCACACCCGCCTGCGGCCCGTCTTCAACGCCTTTGCCTACGCCACGTATTACGTGCGCCTGCCGCTGCGCGCGATGGCCGCGCAGGGCTTCGGCTGCGCGCTGTTTTCGCGCAACCGCTTCAATTTGCTGTCGTTTTCCGACGCCGACCACGGCGACGGCAAGGCCCCGCTGGTCGACTGGATCGACGCCCTGCTGCGCCAGGAAGGCATTCTCGACGCCGATGGCGAAGTCTGGCTGCAAACCATGCCGCGCGTGCTCGGCTTCGTGTTCAATCCGGTCTCGTTCTGGTTTTGCCACCGGCGCGACGGCGCCTTGCGCGCGCTGGTGTGCGACGTGCGCAATACCTTCGGCGAACGCCACTTGTATGTGCTCGACACCGGCGCCGACATCGCCAACGGCCAGGAACTGCATGCGCGCAAGGTGTTCCACGTCTCGCCGTTCTGCGAAGTGCAGGGCGGCTACCGCTTCCGCTTCACCCACCTGCTGCGCATGATCGACGGCCAGGCAGTTGAGTGTACGCTGGCCTGCATCGACTACGACGACGCCGACGCTGATGTCGACGGACCACTGCTGCGAACCAGCCTGTCCGGCAGCGCCGCGCCGATCACCAGCGCCAGCGTGGCGCGCGCCTTCTTCGGTTTTCCGCTGATGACGGCCGGCGTGGTGGCGCGCATCCATCTTCAAGCGCTGCGCCTGTGGCTGCGGCGCGTTCCCTTCTTTTCCAAACCGATTCCACCCCAACATAAGGTAACCCGATGAGCTCCCAATCCCTGCCATCGCTTGTTCCGGCCGCGCCGCGCCTGCGCGCCGCCACGCCCGCGCCGTCGTCCGCCAAAGTCATTCTCAAGCTGCTCGAGAACCTGAAACACGGCGCGCTGACCTTGATTACGCCGGACGGCGCGCAGCGTCACTACGGCGACGCCCCGGTTCCCGTGATCCTGGAGCTGAACAACTGGAACTGCTTTTCGGCGGCCCTGCGTTCGGGCGACATCGGCTTTGCCGAAAGCTATATCGACGGCGACTGGCAAACCAACAACCTGACCGGCCTGATCGCGCTGCTGGCGCGTAATCGCGCCGCCATCGAAACGCTGGTCTACGGCAGCTGGTGGGGCAGCCTGGCGTATCGCATCAAGCACCTGTTGAACCGCAACAGCAAGTCCGGCAGCCGCAAGAACATCCACGCCCACTACGACATCGGCAACGCCTTCTACCAATTGTGGCTCGACCCGTCGATGACCTATTCGAGCGCCTTGTATACAGAGGCCAGTGGGCGCGACCTGGAACAGGCGCAGAAGGCCAAGTACCGCCGCATCCTGCACCAGCTGGAGGTTTCGCCCGGCCAGAAGGTGCTGGAAATCGGTTGCGGCTGGGGAGGCTTCGCCGAACTGGCCGCGCGCGACGGCCAGGTCCATGTGACCGGGCTGACCCTGTCGGAGCAGCAGCTGGCCTACGCCAGAACGCGCCTCGACCAGGCCGGCCTGGCGCACAACACCGACCTGCGCCTGTGCGACTACCGCGACAGCGACGGCCAGTACGATGCGATCGCCTCGATCGAAATGTTCGAAGCGGTGGGCGAGAGCTACTGGCCAAGCTACTTCGAGTGCATCGCGCGCAACCTCAAGCCGGGCGGGCGCGCCTGCATCCAGACCATCGTGATCGCCGACGAGCTGTTCGAGCGCTATCGCAAGGGTACGGACTTCATCCAGCAGTTCATCTTCCCGGGCGGGATGCTGCCGTCGCCGTCGGTGTTCGAGCGCATGGCCTTCGAACATGGCTTGAGCGTGACCAGCCAACACCGTTTCGGCATCGATTACGCCGATACCCTGCTTGAATGGCGCCAGGCGTTCCACGCGCGCCTGGACCAGGTGCGCGCGCAGGGCTTCGACGAGCGCTTCATCCGCACCTGGGAGTTCTACCTGTGCTACTGCGAGGCCGCGTTCCGTGAAAAGAACACCGACGTCATGCACTTCACCCTGACGAAAGCCTGAGATGCGGCGCCGCCAGCTCCTGCTGTCCGCCTGCGCGCTGATGGTCGTCAACTCGGCCAGCGCCGCACCGGGCCATATCGAAGAACACCTGGCGCAGGCGCGCGTGGCCGGCAAGGGCACCTTTACCTGGTTCGGGCTGGCGATCTACGAGGCCGAACTGTGGGTGGGCGAGCAGGGCTACCGGCTTGATGCTCCCTTTGCTGCGCCGTTTGTGCTCGACCTGCGCTACGCGCGCAAGCTCGATGGCGTCAAGATCGCCGAGGCCAGCGCCGAGCAGATGGAAAAAACCGGCGCCGGCACGCCTGCCCAACGCGCCCAGTGGCTGGCCACCATGAAGACCATCTTCCCCGATGTAAAGGAAGGCACGCATATCAGCGGCGTGTTCCTGCCCGGCGCCGGCGCCCGCTTCTACCTCGATGGCAAGGCGCTGGCGACGGTACACGACCAGCAATTCGCGCACGCCTTTTTCGGCATCTGGTTCGATCCCGCCACCAGCGCGCGCGCCCTGCGCACCGCACTGCTCAAAGACGCCGCCCCGCGATGAGCCGCCTGTCGCTGGCGAAGCTGCTCGCGTATGGCCTGTTCGGCCTGCCGCTGGCGATGGTCGCGTTGCCGATCTATGTTTACCTGCCCCAGTTTTACGCCGAGCGCGCCGGCCTGTCGCTGGCGCTGATCGGCGCCGTGCTGCTGGCCGCGCGCGTGGTGGCCGCCTTGATCGACCCGCTGCTCGGCTGGTGGATCGAGCGCGGGCAGGGCGCCTATGCGCGCTATGTGGCGCTGGCGCTGCCGCTGCTGCTGGCCGGTTTTGTGGCGCTGTTCCATCCGCCGGCGCTGGGCAGGCTGGCGACCATGGCCTGGTTTCTCGGCACGCTGATGCTGGTCTACCTGGGGTTGAGCATCGCCACCATCGCGCACCAGAGCTGGGGCGCGGCGCTCACCCAGGCCCCGCTCGAACGCGCGCGCGTGACCGGCGTGCGCGAAGCTTGCGGCCTGGCCGGCGTGGTGCTGGCCGCCGCGGTGACCGGCGCGGCCGGCTACGACGCATTGACTCTCGCCTTCGCCGCCACCCTGGCGGCGGGCGGCGCGCTGCTGCTGGCCCGCTCGCCGCGCCCGCTGGTCAAGGCGGCGCTGGAAACGCGGCCCGGCTGGCGCGCCATTGCCGCGCCGTTTCGCCAAGCGCCGTTCCGTTCCCTGTTCGCGGTGCTGATCGTGAACGGCGTCGCCTCGTCGATTCCAGCCACGCTGTTTCTGTTTTTCGCGGCCGACCGGCTCAAGCTGGGGGCCATGTCGGCCCTGTTCCTGATCGTGTACTTCGCTGCGGCGGCCTGCTCGATGCCGTTGTGGATAGCCGCCGCCGCCCGCTTCGGCGAAGCGCGCGCGTGGGCGGCCGGCATGCTGCTGGCGGCCGCCGTTTTCGTCTGGGCGTTCGGGCTCGGTGCGGGCGCGAGCATCGCCTTCGGCGTCATCTGCCTGCTGTCCGGGCTGGCGCTGGGGGCCGACCTGGCGCTGCCGCCGGCGCTGCTGGCCGGCGTGATCGCCGGCGCCGGTCATGCAGGCGGGCGCGAAGCGGCGTACTTCGGCGTGTGGAACTGGGGCGTGCAAATGACCCTGGCGCTGGCCGCCGGCATCGCCCTGCCGCTGCTGGCGTGGCTCGGCTACGCGCCCGGCGCCGGCGGCGGCACCACCGCGCTGGCGGCGGCCTACGCGTTGCTGCCGTGTACCCTCAAATTGCTGGCCGCCGCCATGTTGTGGCGCGCGCCGCTTCGTCACTGTTAATCACCAAAGGATAGCCCCATGAAACTCCACCAGATCTTTGCCGCCGGCGCCCTGGCGCTGGCGCTTGCCGGCTGCAGCACGCCCACGCCCGACACCTACGCACAACAGACCCCGGCGCTCGACATCAGCAAGTACTTCAACGGCACGCTGGACGCGCACGGCATGTTCCAGGACCGCTCCGGGGAAGTCATCAAGCGCTTCGTGGTGCAGATGCGCTGCACCTGGAATGGCGATACGGGCGTGCTCGATGAAGATTTCGTCTACTCGGACGGCACGCGCCAGAAGCGCATCTGGACCCTGACCCGCACCGGGCCGGGAACGTTTACGGCGACCGCGGCCGATGTCGTCGGCGCCGCGCGCGGCACCGTGTCGGGCAATGCGCTGCGCTGGCAGTACGTGCTGGCGCTGCCGGTCGACGGCAAGGTGATCAACATGGACATGGACGACTGGATGTTCCTGATCGACGACAAGGTCATGTTGAACCGCACGGCGATGAGCAAGTTCGGCGTGAACCTGGGCAGCGTGACCTTGTCGTTCACCAAGCGCCCTGTGGCGGGCGCGGCGCCGCAATGAACCCGCGCGTCAAGCAGTGGCGCGGGCAGCGCGTGTGGATGATCGGCGCGTCCACCGGGATCGGCGCAGCGGCGGCGCGCCTGTTGCTCGACCTGGGAGCGCGCGTGGCGTTTTCCGCGCGCAGCGCCGACAAGCTGGAACAGTTGGTGGCGGGCGAGCCGCGCGCGCTGGCGCTGGCGCTCGATGTGACCGACCGGTCCAGCGTGGACGAGGCCTGCCAGCGCATTGTGGCCGAGTGGAGCGGCGTGGACCTGGTGCTGATCGTCGCCGGCGGCTACAACGAGATGCGGGCGGACGCGATCGACCTGGCGGCGGCCAACCGGATGATCGACCTGAACCTGCGCGGCGCCTTCAACTGCCTGGACGTGGCGCTGCCGGTCTTGCTCAGGCAGGGCGCCGGCGGAATCGGCATTGTCGCGTCGGTGGCCGGTTTCGGCGGGCTGCCCAAGGCGCTGGTGTACGGGCCGACCAAAGCGGCGCTGATCAACCTGTCGGAGTCGCTGTACCTGGACTTGCGCTCGCGCGGGATCGCGGTGTACCAGATCAATCCGGGGTTTGTCGACACCCCGCTCACGGCCAGTAACGACTTCAAGATGCCGGCGTTGATGAGCGCCGCCGATGCCGCGCATGCGATGGTGGACGGGATCGAGCGCGGCCACTTTCATATCCATTTTCCGAAGCGCTTCACCAACAGCATGCGCCTGGCGCGCCTGCTGCCGTACCGCCTGTATTTCTGGCTGATCCACAAGGTGACCGGATTATGAACCGCGCGCCGGAGCTGGCACGGCTGGTGCGCTTTTACGAAGGCATCGAACGCGGGTCGCTGCGCGCTCACATCGAGCGGATCTACGCGCCCGATGCGCAGTTCAAGGACCCGTTCAACGAGGTGCGCGGGGCCGGGCCGATCGTCGCCATCTTCGCGCATATGTTCGAGCAGGTCGAGCAGCCGCGGTTTGTGGTGACGTCAACCGTGCTGCAGGGCGACGATGCCTTCTTGACGTGGGAGTTTCTGTTTCGGATGAAACGCTTTTCCACGGCGCCGCAATGCATTCGCGGCGCCACCCGGATCCGCTTTGATGCGAGCGGGGCTGTCATGACGCATCGGGATTATTGGGATGCCGCCGAGGAGCTTTACGAGAAGCTGCCGATATTGGGAAGCGTGATGCGCTGGCTCAAGCGGGCAGCAAATAAATAGGCTGTATGGACTGACCCACATATGCATCAATCCGGCGCAAGATTAACTAGGCTTTTATCGAAAAAGGGTATAAATTATTACGAAACTATGACAGGAGGCAGTGTGAAAAGCCCAGACAATTTCAGCTTGTTGATTTCGCCGGAGACAATTCATGTGGCGGGGTCGATGTGGATACGCAATGTCATTGGTTTGGCGTTTATCGCCACCGTGGCGTGTTTCTTTACAGCACCGGTAACCGAAGCCAAGAGTGCCTATGACCGCCCGCTGCCTCTGCCAGCCGAGCTCGGTCTTGAACTGCTGCCGCAGGCGCAGTTGCTTAGTTCGCAGTAATTCCCAATTCCCCGGCCTGCCACGCTCGTCGTTACACAGATACATCGTCGTTCCCGCGACGGCGGGAACCCAAGTTTCCAGGAGTTGCTAAGAAACTTGGGTTCCCGCCGCTGCGGGAACGACGGTTTTGCGGGTAGCGCTTCCTTGATTACTTGATCGCTTTCGCCGCCTTGGCCGCTTGCGCCGTCTTGCGAATCGTCTCCAAGGTCGCATTCGGGGTAATCAAATTCCCGTCGTAACGCAACTCGATCACCGCCGGCAAGGCATTGTCTCGGGTGTGCGCCAGCGCGCGCGCCAGGGCCGGGCCGAATTCCGCCGTGGCATTGACCACCTCGCCATGCGCGCCATACGCCTTGGCCAGTTCCGCAAAGTCCGGGTTATGCAAGCTTGTGCCCGATACGCGGCCCGGATAATCCCTTTCCTGGTGCATGCGGATGGTGCCGAACATGCCATTATTGAAAACAATAATGATCACGCCGGCCTTGTATTGCACCGCGGTCGCCAGTTCTTGTCCATTCATCATGAATTCGCCATCGCCGGCAAACGTCACCACCGTGCGTGAGGGATCGACAATCTTGGCCGCGATGCCGGACGGCACGCTGTAACCCATCGCGCCATTGGTCGGCGCCAGCTGGGTGCGCATGCCGCCATACCGATAAAAGCGGTGCGCCCACGAGGCGTAATTGCCGGCGCCATTCGTGATAATCGTCTCGCGCGGAACTTGCGCCATCAGTTCCTGCACCACTTGCCACAGGTCGAGCGGGGCCGTGCCATCCTTGAAAACCGGCGGCTGTTCCTGATAGGCGGCCAGCTCGGCCTTCGCCTCGGCGACCGTGCCGCGCCAGGCGGACGGGTCGACCGGCTCCATCGCGGCCAGCATGGCGCAGGCTTGCGCGGCGCCGCTGTTGATCATCAGCTCGGCCTGGTACACGCTGCCCAGTTCCTCGGCGTCCGCATGGAAATGCACCAGGCGCTGGCTTGGCACGGGCGAGGCCAGCAGGGTGTAGCCGCCGGTGGTCATTTCGCCCAGGCGCGGGCCGATGGCAATGAGCAGGTCGGCGTTTTTGACGCGCGCGGCCAGCTTCGGATTGATGCCGATACCCACATCACCTATATAGTGAGGGTGGGCGTTGTCGAGCAGGTCCTGGAAGCGGAAGGTGCAGCCGACCGGCAGCGCATTGGCTTCGGCAAAGCGTTGCAGGTCGGCGCAGGCCTGGGCGTTCCAGCTGGCGCCGCCAAGCAGCACCACCGGACGTTGGGCGGCGGCCAGCATCGCGCGCAGGGTGGCGATCTGGGCGGCGGACGGCGACGCCTGCACCGGCTGGTAGCGGCGGGTGTCGGCCACGGCGGCGGTGTCGATCAGCATGTCTTCCGGCAGCGCCAGCACCACCGGGCCGGGGCGGCCGCTGGTGGCGACCTGGAAGGCGCGCGCGATGTATTCGGGAATGCGGTCGGCGCGGTCGATCTGGGTGACCCACTTGGCCATCTGGCCGTACATGCGGCGGTAGTCGATCTCCTGGAACGCTTCGCGGTCGATGAAATCGTTGCCGACCTGGCCGATGAACAGGATCATCGGGGTCGAGTCCTGGTAGGCCGTGTGTACGCCGATCGAGGCATTGGTGGCGCCGGGGCCGCGCGTGACGAAGCAGATGCCGGGTTTGCCGGTCAGCTTGCCATAGGCTTCGGCCATGAACGCGGCGCCGCCTTCCTGGCGGTTGATGATGAAGCGGATATCGGAGTCGTGCAGGGCGTCGAGCACGTCGAGGTAGCTTTCGCCGGGAACCCCGAAGGCGGTGTCGACGCCGTGAATGTTGAGCGCATCGACCAGAATCTGGCCGCCACTGCGGGAAGGGTGCGTCATGGAGTCTCTGCCTGGATGGTTGAGTATGCGCCATTCTATGCGAGCCGATTCGGGCAAGCTTTTGAAATTACGACATTAAATATCACAATTTCTATCCCCGCCGGACCGCGTGCGACATTGTGCTGCCTCAAACCCACGCAATATGGCAGGGCTAAGGTGGATATTTCCTTGACCTTCGCCAGCCGCTGTACATGGATCTGCTGATCATCCTCGTCCTCGTCCATCGGGGCGCTGCCCGGCGAAGCGGGCGGGGCGTACCAGATCCTGGCCGGTTTCGTGCTGGAGCAACTCGGGCATGTGCCGGCCGCGTCCGACCGGTTTGTGCGGGAGCGTTTGCTTGTCGAGGTGGTCGATATGGACAGGCACCGGATCGACCGGGTGCTGGTGACGCAGCTTGGGATGGCCGGCGGCGCTGCGCCGGCCATCCCAGGCTGGTGTGCCGCCGTCGCCGCCGCAGCCGGGTGTGAGCTGCGGCGCGATGCGGGCGGTGCCCCGATTACCTGACGCTGAGCTTGCCGGCGCCCGCGTTGCGCAGGACCGATTCGCGCACGTTGGACGCGTCGAGCACGACCGGGGTGTACGGCAGGGTCCAGCCGACCGCGGTGCTGAACTTGCAGCTCTCGCCGCCCAGGCCCAGCGCCGCGCCGTTGAGCAAGGAACCGCTGTCGACGATGGCGCCGGTTTTGCCGGACGAGCCCGATGCCTCGACCACATCGCCGCATTCCTTGGCGCCGATGATGTCGAACGCGTTGTGCTGCGACACGATCTTGGCCTTGTAGCCGACGCCGATGCTGTAGTGGTGCGGATACAGCTTGGCGTCGCGGTCGCCCTGGTAGTAATTGTTGTACACGTGAACCTTGCCGAAACGCACGCGCGGCGAGCGGCCGGTGATGTCCTGGTACAGATTGCCGTGGAAAGTCACGGTCAGGTGGCCATCGTCGGACGTGGTGCCGTCGGACGAGCCGACCAAGGTGTTTTTCTCGTGCAGCTTGAACACATTGTTCGACACGGTGACGTAGTCGGCGCCGTTCTTGATGTCGAGCGAGCCATCGTGGCACTGCTTGAGTTTGCCGTTTTCTTTCGGGAACTGGTCATCGGTGCGTGGGGCATCGGTGAAGGTGTTGTGGTCGATCCAGACGTGGGTCGCCTGGTCGACGTTCAAGCCGTCGTAGCGCGAGTTCCAGTTGCCGGTGCTGGTGTCTTTCGGATCCCACACGGGAGCGATATCGCAGGGGTTGGCGATGGTCAGGTTGCGCACGATGACGTTATCGACGCCCTTGATCATGATGCGGCCGTTGACAATGCCCGCGTCGGCGCCGACGCCGATCAGGGTGGTGTTCGATGGCAGCGAAATCAGGCTGCGCACGCCCTGGTCGGCGGGATTCTTGAACGGGCCGTCGGCGGCCATGTCGATGGTGCCGTAGATCTTGACCTGGGTCGGCTTGCCGCCCGTGTTCTTGAGCACGCCCTGCAGTTGTGAAGCCGAGCTGACCAGGAAGACATCTTTCTGCGTCGCCGCCGCGCCGCCGCGGGTGCCGCTGCTGTAGCTGGCCCAGCCCGTTGCGGGCGCCGCTTGCGTAAGCGGATCGGTGCCGGCCGGCGGCGTGGTTGGCGGCGTCGTCGGCGGGGTGGTCGGTGGCGTGGTGCCGCCGTCCAGCGGGCCTACCGCGCATTTCTTGTCGACGCCGGGATACGGATCGTTGCCGAAGGTGGCGGCGGTGCAGGCCACTTTGCCGCTGAGCGACTTGAGCACCCACTTGTTCTTGATGCCGAACGATACCTGGCGCTTGGCGGCGCCAACGTCACAAGTGCCGCCCTGGGCGGCGCATTTCGAAAAACTCTCCGGCCAGTCGGCGGCGTTGGCGGCGGAGGTGGCGAGCAGGGCGGTGCTGATCAGTGCGGCAAGAGGCAACAGTTTCATTAAAGTTTCCTTGTTAAAAATTGTCTATATTGTAATAGTGGGTATGTAGGTTGGGGAGCGCAACTGCGATCACTTTTTTTGCAAAAATGATATCGAAACCGGTATCAATCGCCGGGTGGCTGCTGGAAACTTGGTGGCATGCGCGCTGGCGCGGTACAATGGCGGGGTGAAGCAGGCCAGACAGTCGCTGGCTGGCGCGTAATGCGTCGGCGGGAGGAAGGTCCGGACTCCATAGAGCAGGGTGACGGTTAATGGCCGTCCGCTGAAAGCCGACCGGCGCAAGCCGGGGAGTATAAGGCGAGGAATAGGGCCACAGAGACGAGCGTATTCAGTTACGGTGAAACGCGGTAACCTCCACCTGGAGCAATCCCAAATAGGCACGCGTTGAGGCGGCTCGCGGAGCGTGCGGGTAGGGAGCTTGAGCGCAGGAGTAATTCTGCGCCTAGAGGAATGGCTGTCATAGCGATTGCCCGCAAGGGTCGTCGCCGTAACAAAATCCGGCCTATCGGCCTGCTTCACACTGAATAATCCGGCGCGCAAGGCGCTGGCGTGGCATGTGCGCATGCTGCATGCCGCATGCCGCAGCCACCTTCATGCAAGCCCGGCACGCTGACCATGTATGGACGGTGCTGCCGGCGTTCGCTCTCGATTTCCATTTTCGCCTACCTGCACGGCCCGTCATCGTGCCGGTGTCTTGCTTGCGTCTGCAATGCCAGGACCGGTCACCTGCACGAGAGCGGCATGCAACACTGCGGCCCAATCCAAATGTATAGAAAATATTGACCGAAGTTAAATATTTCTATTAAACAAGAATTCACCAACTTCATGGACTTTTCAAATGGCAAGCACCTGTCGCGGCACTGAATCCGAAGTCCGGAGGGCGCTTACCGGACTGGCCCCATCTGGACCATGAGACCGGCATGCTTGCCGCAACGCCAGGCTACCGCGATGCGGGCGTCAGCGTATTCACCCTGTATGGCGCCGACCGTGGCGGGATGGCGGCCAATGTGACGCTGTCGATTGAAGTCGGCAACGTCAACGTCGCGCCGGTCGTCCTGTTTCCGATGGATGCCCAGCGGGCCGAGCTTGCGCTGGCACCACCCTGAACGACGCTTCGCCGCTGCTGTACTAATCTCGGCAGTCCTGTCATCAACAGCCATTTCCGCGCGTCTTGCGCGGGAATGGCTTTTTACGCTGCGCTTGAGGAGCCGAGCGCCACAGCGGATATGTACGAGATTTATTGACAATTCATTCATATTTCTATAAAACAAATGTTCTAAAACTTTATCGAAAGCAATGTGTATGAGCGGTCTTCTTGTTGGCGTCAATCAAGTTTATGTATATGGTCTCAGTCCTCAGCAAATTCTCCCGCGCTATAACATCACGTCCGGCACCCATGATGTTCTGTGGATGCTTGGGCGCAACCCAGACGATGTGATCTTCGAGCGCCGCGATGACGATCTGCTCATCGCGGACCGCAGCGGTGGCCGCCACATGACCATCAACGCCTACTTCGCCAAGTGGATGGGCTTGACAAATACCGAACAGCCTCATCTGATCGAAGAAATTCGCTTTGCCAATGGCATGCGCTGGGATGCGGAAGCGGTGCTGGCCCGGACCTTACTGTCGGCAGCGCCGTTGACGCAGCTCGATGAGGGCGACCATGTCCTGCACACCCTCATGCCGCTCGACGCGGGCGGCGGCAACGACGAGGTGTGGAGCGACGCCGATGCGACTCTGCTGATCGGCGGCAGTGGCAATGACACCTTGCATGGTGGCAGCGGCGCGGACGTGCTGCGCGGCGGTAGCGGCAACGACAAGCTCGACGCCGGCATGGGCAACGATGTCCTTGCCGGCGGCGCCGGGGATGACCTGCTCGATAGCGGGGCAGGCCAGGACACCATTCAATTCGGACGCGGCGACGGTCGCGACACCTTGCTGTCGTCGGCGGGGCACGGAATCGGAAGCAAGACAATCGCGCTGGCGGCCGGCATCATGCCCGGCGCGGTCGCGCTCAGCCGGGATGGCAGCGACCTGATCGTCGCGCTCAAAGGAAGCGCCGATGCCCTGACGGTGGCCGGCTTTTTTGAGTTGGACCGTCGTGACGTCCAGATCCGCTTCGCCGACAGCAGCGTGTGGAACAGCGAGCGCATCAATGAACTGACCCGTGTTTCTTTCGACAATAGCTGGATTGGCCGTGAAGAGGGTGACGAGTTCATGGCAGACGACAGAGGAGCGTTGTTAAATGGCATGGGCGGCGGCGACCGGCTGATCGGCGGCAAGGGTGCCGATGTCCTGGTCGGCGGCAACGGCAACGATACGCTGTCCGGCGGCGCGGGCGACACCATCGATGCCGGGCCGGGCGTTGACCGCATCGCGCTCGATGGCGTGGCCACGGTATTGTTCGGGCGCGATTCGGGCCTCGATGACCTCAAGCTGCAAGGACCGCAAGCGAAGGCCAACGTCGTCTTCGGGCCGGGTATCGCGCTGTCCGATCTGCGCATCGTGGCCGATCCATCCGATTTGAGCGCCTTGTTCGTGTCGCTCAAGGAAGATATGAGTTCGGAGGGAAAAATGCTCTTGCGCATTGAAGGCGATATGGGCGCCGGCACCACCCGCTTGCCGGCGCTCACCTTCACGTTTGCGGACGGCACCGTGCTCGACAGCGGCGTAGTTCAGCAACTGGCGCTGGGGAGGCACAATGCGGCCCCGATGGTCAATATCGACCTGCCTGATATGACGACCGAAGACTCGTTGCCGTTCAGCCTGGTTATTCCCGGCGATCTGTTTCGTGATGCGGATGACGACGGCGCCGGCGTCATGACCGTGCTGGACATGCCCGACTGGCTCAGCTTCGACCGCGCCACCCGCACCCTGAGCGGCACTCCCACGCTGGACAATACCGGTGAAACGCGCCTGACGGCGGTGTGGATCGACAGCAGCGGCGAGTTTGCCATGACCGAACTCAACCTGACCGTCACGCGCGCAGCCAGCGTGACGCTGACGGGCACGGCGGGCGCGGATGTGCTGACCGGCAAGTCCAATCACGACGGCCTGCGCGGCCTGGCCGGCGACGACCTCCTCACTGGCATGGAGGGCAACGATACCCTCGACGGCGGCGCCGGCAAGGACACGCTCGCTGGCGGCGCCGGCAACGACAGTTATAGCGTCGACGACGCCGGCGACGTCATCGTCGAGACGGGCGGGGGAAGCCTCGACCATGTCACCTCGAGCGTCAGCCTGACCCTGGCCGACGGCGTCGAACTGCTGACCCTGGCTGGCACGGCTGCGCTCAACGGCAGCGGCAATGACGCCAACAATCTACTGAAAGGCAACGCCGGCGTCAACCTGCTGGACGGCCTGGATGGCATCGACCTGCTGCAGGGCGGCGCCGGCAATGACGGGCTGACCGATACGCTTGGCCGCGCCAGCCTGCTCGACGGCGGGGCCGGCATCGACCGCCTGGTGGGCGGCAGCGGCAACGACATGTTCATCGGCGGCAAGGGCGCCGATGCCATCACCACCGGCACGGGCGCCGACCTGATCGTCTTCAACCGGGGCGACGGCGTCGACACCGTGCTTGGCACGCCCGGCGCCGACAACACCCTGTCGCTGGGCGGCGGCATCCGCTATGCCGACCTGCTGCTGACCAAGTCCGGCAACGACCTGGTCCTGATCATCGGGGTGGCCGAGCAGATCGTCTTCAAAAGCTGGTACGCGGCGCCGGGCAACGCCAGCATCGGCACCTTGCAGATGATCACCGCCGCTTCCACGGATTACCATCCGGATGCGCTGAGCCCGATCAACGACAACAAGGTCGAGCAGTTCGACTTTATCGGCATGGTGGCGCGCTTCGACCAGGCGCGCGCCGCCGGGGCGACCGCCTGGAGCGCATGGACCACGCTCGAGCAATTCCATCGTGGCGGCAGCGACACGGCGGCCATCGGCGCCGACCTGGCTTACCAGTACGCGCTCAACGGTAACCTGGCCAATGCCGGCGTCACGCCAGCGATCGGCATCGTCGGCAACAGCGGTTTCGGCGGCGCAGCGCAGGAATTCTTGCCAGGCGCCAGCTTGAACGACGGCTCGCCGTTGCTGTACTAAACTGAACTTGCCTGCGGCGCTGGCTGGCCGCAGGCTTCCTATCACACTCCATCGTCCGCACCGGACAAATCACTCATCCGTTGCGCAAAAGTAAGCAGATGTAATTATTTTAAGTCTTGTTGTGTCTCGCAAACCCATGTGTATAGATGAGGTTGAACATTCACTGTCTTGTCTAAGTCTCTAATTTTTCGACATATTTTCCTTTGAAGATCCTTCAAGGTAATGCGCTAAGTCCTTGACTTCATTAACAAAATTCCCTTTTAGCACGATTGAAAGCGCTTGACCGTCCAGATGGCTTCATCTAAAGTGGGCAACTGTGTGGAAAAGTGTAGTTTTGTGGGAGAGAATTCATGCTCCTGGCGCCAAAACACCGACTTCATAATAACTTTTTCAAGTGGGTAACTCGTGTTTCAAGGCGCGTCCGCAATCAATCTCGATGCGAAAGGCAGGATGTCTATTCCTTCCAAGCATCGCGACGCACTCGCAGTCCAGTGCGAAGGCCGCCTCACGCTTACCCGCCACCCGCACGGCTGCCTGCTGTTCTTTCCGCGTCCGGTGTGGGAATCGCACCGCGAGCAGATCGCCGCCTGGCCGATGTCGGCCCGCGCGTGGCAGCGTATTTTCCTCGGCAACGCTTGCGATGTCGAGCTCGATTCCGCCGGGCGTATCCTGATCTCGCCCGAGCTGCGCAGCGCTGTCGGCCTCACCCGCGAGGTCATGCTGCTTGGCATGGGCAGCCATTTCGAAATCTGGGATGCCGCCAAACTGGCCGAAGACGAGCAAGCCGCCGTCGCCGGTGGCATGCCCGATGTGTTATCTAATTTTTCTTTCTAAGGCGCGCCGATGATGAATGTGGTGGCGGTGCCGGAATTTCAGCACCGGACGGTGTTGCTGGACGAAGCGGTTGACGCACTCGACCTGACTGGCGTGCGTGCCGATGGCACTTATATAGACGGGACCTTCGGTCGCGGTGGACATAGCCGCCTGATCCTGTCGCGCCTGGGGTCGAAGGGGCGCCTGTTTGCTTTCGACAAGGACTTGCAGGCGATCGCCACGGCCGGCCAGATCACTGACGCGCGCTTTGACATCGTACACGACAGTTTCGCCACGATGGCCCAGGCCCTGGCCGCGCGCGGCGTGGACCAGGTCGACGGCATTTTGCTCGATTTGGGCATTTCCTCGCCGCAAGTGGACGATGCCGCGCGCGGTTTCAGCTTCCGCAACGACGGCCCGCTCGACATGCGCATGGATACCACGCGCGGCGTATCCGCCGCCGACTGGCTGGCCAGCGAGACTGAACAACAATTGGAAAGGGTCATTCGCAATTATGGGGAAGAACGGTTTGCTTTTCAGATTGCAAAGGCGATTGTTGCTCGCCGGGCAGTCGAACCAATTTCAAGCACACGACAGCTTGCCGGCATCGTGGCAAACGCGGTTAAAACCCGCGAGAAGGGCAAGGATCCGGCCACACGGACCTTTCAAGCTATCCGGATTTTCATCAATAAAGAGCTTGAAGACCTTGAAACAGGCTTGAGTGCGGCGTACGCCATGCTCGCGCCCGGCGCACGCATGGCCGTGATCAGTTTTCACTCGCTGGAAGATCGCATGGTCAAGCAGTTTCTGGCCAGCAAGGTCAAGGTCGAACAGCCCGACCGCCGCCTGCCGATCCGCGCGGTCGACCTGCCGCAGCCGCTGATGAAGCTGATCAGCAAGATGAAGCCGTCCGAGCTTGAAGTCGAAGGCAATCCGCGCGCGCGCTCGGCCGTGATGCGGGTGGCCGAACGGTTGCCCGAATCTCGTCCCAATCGGAGCGGTCCGTGAACAGCAAGGTCAACGCCGTGCTCGCGGTGCTGCTGGTCGGCTGCGCACTGTCGCTGGTCAACGCCCAGTTTCAGGCGCGCAACCTGTTCATCGAGCTGGGCAAGCTCGAACACCAGGCGCGCCAGCTCGATATCGACTGGGCGCAATTGCAGCTCGACCAGTCGACCCTGGGCACCAACGCGCGCATCGAACAGATCGCGCGCAACAAGCTCGACATGACGCCGCTGACGCCGGCGCGCACGCAGTACCTGACGGAAGGGGCGCAATGAAACGCGGTAACAATGGTGCGGCAGGCGCGCGTGTAGCGGCCTCGAAAGGTGTATCGTTCTCGAAAAGCCCGGTGCTGGCGGTCAGCCTGCCCACCTGGCGTTCGCGCGTGGTGCTGTTCGTGCTGTTCGCCTCCTTCATGGTGCTGGCCGGGCGCGCCGTGTGGCTGCAAACCGTGTCCAACGAATTCCTGATCATCCAGGGCAAGAACCGCTACGAGCGCACCATCGAACTGCCCGCCACGCGCGGGCGCATCCTCGACCGCAACGGCCAGGTGCTGGCTTCCTCGGTCCCGGTCAAGGCGGTGTGGGCGATTCCCGAGGACGTGCTCGAGTCGCCGCCGGAAAAACTGCGCGCCCTGGCCGCGCTGCTCACCATGAGTGACGCCGAGCTGCGCAAAAAACTCGATTCGGACCGCACCTTCGTCTACCTGAAGCGCCAGGTCGAGATGCCGGTGATCGAGCAGATCGCCAAACTGGGCATCAAGGGCCTGGACACGCGCAAGGAATACAAACGCTTCTATCCGCAGGGCGAAATCGCGACCCACCTGGTCGGGTTCACCAACGTCGAAGACGCCGGCCAGGAAAGCATGGAACTGGCCCAGCAAAAAAACCTGGTCGGCACCACCGGCAGCCGCCGCGTGATCAAGGATCGCCTCGGCCAGATCGTCGAAGACGTGGGCCTGTCGAAAGAGCCGCATGACGGCAAGGACCTCACCCTGTCGGTCGACAGCAAGCTGCAATACATCGCCTTTAACCAGGTCAAGGAAGCCGTGGCCAAGTTCAAGGCCAAGGCCGGCGCCGCCGTGGTGCTGGACGTGAAAACCGGCGAAGTGCTGGCGCTGGCCAACTGGCCGACCTACGATCCGAACGACCGCAAGGGCCTGACCGGGGCGCAGCTGCGCAACCGCGTCATCACCGATACCTTCGAGCCGGGTTCGACCCTCAAGCCGTTCACCGTGGCGCTGGCGCTCGACAGCGGAAGAGTCACGCCCACCACCCGCATCGATACCGGGGCCGGGCGCTTCGTGATCAACGGCGCGCCGATTTCCGACACCAAGGCGCACGGCGTGATCACGGTTTCCGAGATCGTTGAAATGTCGTCCAACATCGGCACCTCCAAGCTGGCGCTGTCGATGCCGCCGCGCGAGATGTGGGAAATGTTTACCGAAGTCGGTTTCGGCCAGCAGCCCAAGTTCGGCTTTCCCGGCGCGGTGGCGGGGCGCGTGCGTCCGTACAAATCGTGGCGTCCGATCGAACAGGCCACCATGAGCTACGGGAACGGCATTTCGGTCTCGCTGCTGCAACTGGCGCGCGGCTACATGATGTTCGCGCGCGACGGCGACACCATTCCTCTGTCGTTCCAGAAGGTCACCGAACCGCCGGTCGGGCGCCAGATCATCAAGCCGAAAACCGCACGCCAGATGCGCGAGATGCTCGAGCTGGTGGTATCGGGCGCGCACGGCACCGCCAAGCAGGCGCAGGTTGCCGGCTACCGCGTGGGCGGCAAGACCGGCACCGCCTACAAGGTCGAAAACGGCAAGTACGCCATGCCGCGCAAGTACATCGGCAGTTTTGTCGGCATGGTGCCGATGTCGAACCCGCGCTTCATCATCGCCGTCATGATCGACGAACCGACCGCGATCGGCCACTTCGGCGGCATCGTGGCGGCGCCGACCTTTGCCGCGCTGGCCGCCAACTCGCTGCGCGCGCTCAATATTCCGCCCGATTCGGACGTGACCGAAATCGTCGCGCCGAACGATGGCTCCGGGGAGGTGATGTAATGACAAAAATAATGCCGTCCTTGAATCCGCAGCAGGTCTGCGCCTGGATCGCCCAGGTTGCCCCCGGCGCCAGGGTGGTGTCCGACTCGCGCCGCGTCAAGCCGGGCGACGTTTTCTTCGCCTACCCGGGCGACGCCGCCGACGGCCGCGCCTACATCGCCAAAGCGATCGGGCAGGGCGCCGCCGCCATCGTCTACGACGAGCGCGATTTCGCCTGGACTGACGCCTCGGGCGTGCCGCACCTGGCCGTGAGCGAGCTGAAAGCGCACGCCGGTCCGATTGCGCACGCCTGCTATGGCATGCCGGACGCCGCCATGTTCACCGTCGGCGTCACCGGCACCAACGGCAAGACCTCGTGCGCGGTCTGGCTCGGCCAGGCCTTTGCGCGCCTGGGCGAGACGGCGGCCGTCATCGGCACGCTCGGCGTGGGACTGTTCGGCGGGCGCGGCGAAGTCGAGTACGACGTCACCGGCTACACGACACCCGACGCGGTGCTGCTGGCCGAAAAACTGGCCGGCGTGCGCGATGCGGGCGCCACCGCGCTGGCGATTGAGGTAAGCTCCATCGGTCTCGGGCAAGGCCGTACCCTGGGCATGCATTTTGACGTTGCGCTGTTCACCAACCTGACGCGCGACCACCTCGATTATCACGGCACCATGGAATGCTACGAAGCGGCGAAGGCCAAGCTGTTCGCGTGGCCAGGATTGAAAACAGCAGTGCTTAACCTCGACGACCCGGCAGGACAACGCCTGGTCAAGCAACTCGTATCCCAGCCCGGCGGCCCTTGCGTGACCGGCTACACCCTGCGCGACGCGGCCACCCAGCCCGACATCGCCGGCGTGACCATGCTGCGCGCCTCGCAGTTCCGCAGCCGCCACGCGGGCACCGAATTCCATCTCGATTCGCCGCTCGGCGGCGCCCAGGTCAAGACGCGCCTGGTGGGCCACTTCAACATCAGCAATGCGCTGGCCGTGCTCGGCGCGCTGCTGGCCAAGGGCGTGGCCCTGCGCGCCGCGCTCGACGCCATCGAAGCGCTCACGCCGGCGCCCGGCCGCATGCAGCAGATCGGCGGCCAGGATGCGCCGATGGTGGTCATCGACTACGCCCACACCCCGGACGCGCTGGAGCAGACCCTGGGCGCGCTGCGCCAGGTCGCGCACGAACGCGGCGGCCAGTTGTGGTGCGTGTTCGGCTGCGGCGGCGACCGCGATCCTGGCAAGCGAGCGCAAATGGGCGCGATTGCGCAGATTGCCGAACATGTGCTGGTCACCAGCGACAATCCGCGCAGCGAAGATCCGGCCGCCATCATCAGCCAGATCGTGGCCGGCATGGATGCGGCCCATCCGGCTTCGCGCTTGCAGGCGATCGAAGACCGCGCCGCCGCGATCCTGTCGGCCGTCAAGCACGCGGCCAAGCCGGACGTGATCCTGCTGGCCGGTAAAGGCCATGAGCCGTACCAGGAAATCAAGGGCCGCAAGATGCCGTTCTCCGACGCCGACCACGCCGCGCTGGCGCTGGCGGCGCGCGTGACCATGATGAGGACTAACTGATGCACGGCTCGCTCGCACAACTGGTCGCGGCTATTTCCCACGCGCGCATGACGGCCGACGCCAGCTTCAACAGCGTCTCGACCGACAGCCGCAGCGCCGGTCTTGGTGCGCTGTTCGTCGCCCTGCGCGGCGAGACCTTCGACGCCCACGACTTCCTGGCCCAGGTGGCCGCCGGCGGCGCCGCGTGCGTGGTGGCGGAGCGCCTGCCGGACGGCTGGACCCTGCCCGCCATCGTGGTGCCGGATACGCTGATGGCCCTGGGCCGCATCGCCAACCACTGGCGCGGGCAATACGCCATTCCCGTGATCGGCGTCACCGGCAGCAACGGCAAGACCACGGTCAAGGAAATGATCGCCGCGATCCTGGCGGCCGGCCTGTCGGACGATGCGCGCCTGGCCACGCGCGGCAACCTGAATAACGAAATCGGCGTGCCGCTCACCTTGATGCGCCTGACCGGAGCGCACAAGGCGGCCGTGATTGAACTGGGCATGAACCACCCGGGCGAGATCGCGCGCCTGGCCGCGATTGCCGCGCCGACCATCGGCCTGGTCAACAACGCCCAGCGCGAGCACCAGGAATTCATGCACACCGTGGAAGCGGTGGCGCGCGAGAACGGCGCCGTGCTGGCCGGCTTGCCGGCCGACGGCGTGGCCGTGTTCCCCGGCGACGACCAATACAGCGCGCTGTGGCAGGGCATGGCCGCCGGCCGTACCTGCATCACCTTCGGCTTCGACGCCGCCTGCAACGTCAGCTGCGGGCACCGCGCCACCGATTTCGGCAGCGAACTCGATGTAACGGTGCGGATCGACGGCGCGCCGACGCGCAGCTTCAACGTCAAGCTGGCCGCAGCCGGTTTGCACAATGTGCGTAACGCGCTCGCGGCGATCGCCTGCACCATCGCCGCCGGCATTGCGCCGGAAGCCGTGGCGCGCGGGCTGGCCGCGTTCGGGCCGGTCAGCGGCCGCCTGCAGCGCAAGCACGCCAGCTGCGGGGCTACCGTCATCGACGACAGCTACAACGCCAATCCGGATTCGGTGCGCGCCGCCATCGACGTGCTGGCGCAGGCGCACGCGCCGCGCATCCTGGTACTGGGCGACATGGGCGAAGTCGGCACCCAGGGACGGGAATTTCACGAAGAAATCGGCGCCTACGCGCTAGAGCGCGGTATCGAGTCGGTGCTTGTCAGCGGCGAACTGACGCGCCACATGGCCGCCTCGGGCGCACAGCATTACACGCAGTTCGACGAATTATTGGCGGCACTCGATACGCAATTGGGCAGCACCTCTGACGCGACTGTACTGGTGAAGGGCTCGCGCTTCATGAAAATGGAACGCGTCGTCGCTCACCTGGTCGGATCACATAACACAAGTAAGGAAGCCCACTAACATGCTGCTCTGGCTCGCACAAATGTTCCAGGACGAACTCGGTCCTCTGCGAATCTTCAACTTCATCACCTTCCGCGCGGTGTTCGCCACCATCACGGCGGTGCTGATCGGCCTGGTCGCCGGTCCGGCCGTGATCCGCAAGCTGACGTCGCTCAAAGTCGGCCAGGCAGTGCGCCCGGACGGTCCGCAGACGCACCTGAAAAAACACGGCACGCCAACCATGGGCGGTGTGCTGATCCTGATCGCCATCGGCGTCTCGACCCTGCTGTGGTGCGACCTGTCGAACCGCCTGGTATGGCCGGTGCTGGTGGTGACCCTCGGTTTCGGCGCCATCGGCTGGGCCGACGACTACCGCAAGGTGGTCTACCAGGACCCGGAAGGCATGCGCTCGGGCGAAAAATACTTCTGGATGTCCTTGATCGGTATCGCCGCCTCGCTGTACCTGGCGTTCTCGGTATCGGCGCCGACCCCCGGCAAAGTGTGGGACCTGTTCTACGCCTGGGTGCAGTCGGGCTTTTCGCTCGACCTGCCGCCCAAGGCCGACTTGATCGTGCCGTTCGTGAAAACCGTCAGCTATCCGCTCGGCGTGTGGGGCTTCATCGCGCTGACCTACTGCGTCATCGTCGGCACCAGCAACGCGGTCAACTTTACCGACGGCCTTGATGGCCTGGCGATCATGCCAACCGTGATGGTCGGCTCGGCCCTGGGCCTGTTCGCCTACCTGACCGGCAGCGCCACGTACTCCAAATACCTGTTCATTCCGCACATTCCCGGCGCGGGCGAACTGTTGATTTTCTGCGGCGCGATGGCCGGCGCGGGCCTGGCCTTCCTTTGGTATAACGCGCATCCGGCCCAGATGTTCATGGGCGACGTCGGCGCGCTGGCGCTCGGCGGCGCGCTCGGCACCATTGCCGTCATCGTGCGCCAGGAAATCGTCCTGTTCATCATGGGCGGCGTGTTCGTGGCCGAAACGGTTTCGGTGATCATCCAGGTCAGCTGGTTCAAGTACACCAAGAAGCGTTACGGCACCGGGCGCCGCGTGTTCCTGATGGCGCCTTTGCACCATCACTTCGAACAAAAAGGCTGGAAAGAGACCCAGGTCGTCGTGCGTTTCTGGATCATCACGATGATGCTGGTGCTGGTCGGCCTGTCCACCCTGAAGCTGCGCTGATGAACCACCTCGAACTCTACGCCGGCAAATACGCCCTGGTCCTCGGACTGGGCGAATCGGGTCTCGCCATGGCGCAGTGGCTGGCGCGCTGCGGTGCGCGCGTGCGCGTGGCCGACACGCGCGAAGCGCCGCAACGCCTGCAAGCGCTCAAGGACACGGTTCCGGCGGCCGAATTCATCGGCGGCGAGCTGCTCGAAGCGCTGCTCGACACGATCGATTTCGTGGCCGTCAGCCCGGGTCTCGCGCCCGCACGCGAACTGGCGGCCATCATGCCGGCGGCCGCCGCGCGCGCCATTCCGGTCTGGGGCGAGATCGAACTGTTCGCCCAGGCCCTGGCCGCGTTGAAAGACGAACGCGCGTATGCGCCGAAAGTGATTGCCATTACCGGCACCAACGGCAAGACCACCGTCACCAGCCTGACCGGTTTGTTGTGCCAGCGCGCCGGCCTGTCGACCCGCGTGGCCGGCAATATCAGCCCGGCGGCGCTCGATGTGCTGCGCGAAGTGCTGGACCAGGCGCTTCTCGATCAGACCCCGTTGCCGCAAGCGTGGATTCTCGAGTTGTCGAGCTTCCAGCTGCATTCGACCTTCAGCCTGGACGCCGATGCCGCCACGGTGCTGAACCTCACCCAGGACCACCTCGACTGGCACGGCGACATGGACGCCTACGGCGTCGATAAGGCGCGCATCTTCGGTCCGTCGACGGTGCGCGTGCTCAATCGCGACGACCCGCTGGTCGCGCGCATGGGTACGCAAGGCAGCGTGGTACGCACCTTCGGCACGGGCGAGCCGCAGGAAGCCGACAGCTTCGGCCTGCACAACGAACGCGGCGTGCTGTGGCTGACCGTGGCCGTGGCCGGCGAAGAGAGCGAGAAAAAGCGCAAGAAAAACGATCCGGTCGAAGTGGTGCCATGCACGATCAGCCGCCTGATGCCGGCCGACGCCCTGCGCATCCGGGGCCTGCACAACGCCGCCAACGCGCTGGCCGCGCTGGCCCTGTGCCGCGCCATCGGCCTGCCGTTCGCGCCGCTGCTGCACGGCCTGCGCGACTACCAGGGCGAACCGCACCGGGTCGAACTGGTGGCCGCCATCGACGCCGTCGACTATTACGACGACAGCAAGGGCACCAATGTCGGCGCCACGGTGGCCGCCCTGACTGGCTTGGGCAAGGCCTTCGGCGGCGAAACGCAAAAGATCGTGCTGATCGCGGGCGGCGACGGCAAGGGCCAGCAGTTCGAGCCGCTGGCCGAACCGTGCTCGCGCTACGTGCGCGTGGTGCTGCTGATCGGGCGCGACGCGCCGCTGCTGCGCGCGGCCATCGAGCCGTCCGGCGTCGATCTGATCGATTGCGAAACCCTGCCGGAAGCGGTGCGGCGCGCATCCGCGCTGGCGCAGCTTGGCGACGCGGTGCTGCTCTCGCCGGCTTGCGCCAGCTTCGACATGTTCACCGGTTACGGCCATCGGGCCCAGGTGTTCGTCGAGGCCGTGCGCGAACTGGCGCTCGATAAAGGACAGGATCTCTGATGGCCTTCCAGTTTCCATTCAAATTCGCCGGCCCGGCTTCGGACGCATTGTCCGGGGACCGCACGCGCCCGTCGAAAATGATGGAATACGACCAGTTGCTGGTCTGGGTCACCGTGCTGCTGATGCTGTTCGGGATGGTGATGGTGTACTCGGCATCGATCGCCTTGCCCGATTCGCCCAAGTACGCCAACTACAAAACCACGTATTTCCTGCAGCGCCAGGCCATCTTCATCGTGGTCTCGATGCTGGCCGGCTTCTTTGTGTTCCGCATTCCGGTCACGGTCTGGCAGCGCTACGCATCGACCTTGTTCGTCGGCAGCCTGGCGCTGCTGGCATTGGTGCTGGTGCCGCACGTGGGCTTTTCGGTCAACGGCGCGCAGCGCTGGCTGGACCTCAAATTTTTCAAGCTGCAGCCGTCCGAAGTGATGAAGATCGCGGCCGTGCTGTACGCCGCCGACTACACGGTGCGCAAGCAGGAATACATGCACAAGCTGACCAAGGGCTTCCTGCCGATGGCCGGTGCGATCGGCCTGGTCGGCCTGCTGCTGCTGCTCGAACCCGATCTGGGCGCGTTCGGCGTGATCGTCTGCATCGCCATGGGCATCTTGTTCCTGGGCGGGATCAACGCGGTCTGGTTCGGCGGCATCGGCGCGCTGCTGGTGACCATTTTCGGCGCCATCATCTTCTTTTCGCCGTTCCGGCGCGCGCGCATGTTCGCCTACCTGAATCCCTGGGAAGAGGGCAATGCGCTCGACAAGGCCTATCAGCTGACCCATTCGCTGATCGCCTTCGGGCGCGGCGAATGGTTCGGCGTGGGCCTCGGCGCGAGCGTCGAAAAACTGCACTACCTGCCCGAAGCGCACACCGACTTCCTGATGGCGGTCATCGGCGAAGAACTGGGCCTGGCCGGCGTGGTGGTCGTCATCGCCATGTTCTACTGGCTGGTCAAGCGCGCCTT
This sequence comes from Massilia genomosp. 1, assembly GCF_011682185.1. Classification (NCBI taxonomy): domain Bacteria; kingdom Pseudomonadati; phylum Pseudomonadota; class Betaproteobacteria; order Burkholderiales; family Oxalobacteraceae; genus Massilia; species Massilia genomosp. 1. Next base: position 7,300 of record NZ_WHJF01000013.1, on the reverse strand, counting down.
CGATATCGGGCGCCAGGCCATCGCCATCGACCAGACCTTCGCCGGCCTTGCGGCCAAGGGCATCGGCATCTGGATTGGCGTGCAGACCTTTATCAACATGGGTGTGAACCTGGGCCTGCTGCCGACCAAGGGACTGACCCTGCCGCTGATGAGTTACGGCGGCTCGGGCGTATTGATCAACTGTGTGGGATTGGCGATTTTGCTGCGTATCGATTATGAGAACCGTGTGTTGATGAGGGGTGGACGGCCATGAAGCGCTTGATGATCATGGCGGCCGGCACCGGCGGGCATATCTTCCCGGGGATCGCGATCGCGCAGACCATGCGCCAGCGCGGCTGGGAGGTGAGCTGGCTCGGAACCTCGCACGGCATGGAGCAGGAGCTCGTGCCCAAAAACGGCATCGCCATCGACAGCATCGATTTTTCGGGCATGCGCGGCAAGGGGCTGAAACACAGCGTGACCGGCGCCTTCAAGATGGCCGCCAGTTTCGTGGCCTGCCGCCGCTTCATCAGGCAGCGCAAGCCGGACGTGGTGCTCGGCATGGGCGGCTACGTGTGCGTCCCCGGCGGCATGATGGCGCGCGCCGCCGGCGTGCCGCTGGCGCTGGTCAATGCCGACGCCGCGCTGCTGTTGTCGAACAAGACGCTCGCGCCGCTGGCGAAAAAAGTGATGTTCGGCTTTCCCGCCGATTTCGGCAGCGCCGCCGCCAAGGCCATCGTCACCGGTAACCCGGTGCGCAAGGAAATCCTGGCCATGACGGCGCCGCTGCCGCGCTTCGACGGCCGCAGCGGGCCTTTGCGCGTGCTGGTCGTCGGCGGCAGCCTGGGAGCGAAGGTATTGAACGACAGCGTGCCGGCCGCACTGGCGCTGCTGCCGGAAGGCCAGCGCCCGCATGTGACGCACCAGTCGGGCAAGAAGAATATCGATGCGCTGCGCGAGGCCTATGCCAAAGCCGGCGTGACAGCTGACGTGGTCGACTTCATCGACGACATGGCCGGCGCCTATGCTAGCTGCGACGTGGTGATCTGCCGCGCCGGCGCGATCACGGTGTCGGAACTGACGGCGGCGGGCGTGGCCAGCGTGCTGGTGCCGTTTGTGGCCAGCACCACCAGCCACCAGCGCGACAACGCGCAGTGGATGGACAAGCAAAAGGCGGCAATTCATTTGCCGCAAACGGAATTGAGCGCGCAGCGCGTGGCGCAGCTGCTGCAAGGGCTGGACCGCGAGGCCTGCCGCGCCATGGCGGTCGCCGCACTGGCGGTCGGCAAGCGCAACGCCAATGAAGCAATCGCGGATGTACTCGAACAACTGGCAGGAACGGCAAACTAGAACATGAAACATAAAATCAAGAACATCCATTTTGTGGGCATCGGCGGCAGCGGCATGAGCGGCATCGCCGAAGTGCTGCTCAATCTCGGCTACAGCGTCTCCGGTTCGGACCTGGGCAGCAACGTGGCCAGCCAGCGTTTGGCCAGCCTGGGCGCGCAGGTGATGCTCGGCCACGCGGCCGATAATATCCTCGGGGCCGACGTGGTCGTGACCTCGACCGCCGTCAAGGACGACAATCCGGAGGTGGTGGCGGCGCGCGCAGCGCAGATTCCCATCGTGCCGCGCGCGATTATGCTCGGTGAATTGATGCGCTTAAAGCGCGGCATCGCCATTGCCGGCACCCACGGCAAGACCACCACCACCAGCCTGGTGGCTTCCGTATTGGCCCAGGGCGGGCTCGATCCGACCTTTGTGATCGGTGGCCGCTTGAACAGCGCCGGCGCCAATGCCAAGCTGGGCACCGGCGAATACATCGTGGCCGAAGCCGACGAATCGGACGCCTCGTTCCTGAACCTGACGCCGATGATCGAAGTGATCACCAATATCGACGCCGATCACATGGAAACCTACGAGCACGATTTCGAAAAGCTCAAGCAGGCCTTCGTGCATTTCACCCACCGCTTGCCGTTCTACGGGCGCGTGATGCTGTGCATCGACGACCAGCACGTGCGCGACATCATCCCGTTCGTGACCAAGCCGATCACCACCTACGGCTTTTCCGAAGCGGCCCAGGTGCGCGCCATCAATGCCAGCGCCATCGGCCTGCAGATGCATTTCACGGTGGTCCAGGAAGGCTATCCGGATACACAGTTCATCCTCAACCAGCCCGGCATGCATAATGTGCAGAATGCATGTTCGGCCATTGCGATCGCGCGCGAAATCGGGATCGACGACAGCGCGACCCAGCAGGGCCTGGCCGAGTTCCACGGTGTGGGCCGGCGCTTCACGCGTTACGGCGACATCGCCATTCCGGGCGGCGGCAGTTTTGCGCTGGTGGACGACTTCGGCCACCACCCGGTCGAGACGGAAGTGACCCTGGCGGCGGCGCGCGGGGCGTACCCTGGCCGGCGCCTGGTGCTGGCCTTCCAGCCGCACCGCTATTCGCGCACGCGCGACCTGTTCGAAGATTTTGTGAAGGTGCTGGCCACGCCCGACGTGCTGCTGCTGTCCGAAGTCTACGCCGCCGGCGAGGCGCATGTGGTGGCCGCCGACGGCCGCGCGCTGGCGCACGCGCTGCGCGTGGGCGGGAAAATCGAGCCGATTTTTGTCGAGGCGATTGCCGACATGCCGGCTGCAATCATGAATGTGGTGCGCGACGGTGACGTTGTGATTACCATGGGCGCCGGCTCGATCAGCGGCATTCCGAATAAACTGGTTAATTCCGTGGAGGCTTCTGCATGAGTGGTTTCAATTCCGGCGACGCCGCCGCACTGGGCAAGGTCGGCGTGCTGTTCGGCGGCCGTTCGGCCGAACGCGATGTGTCGATCATGTCGGGCACCGGCGTGCATGCGGCGCTGCAAAGCAAGGGCATCGACGCCCATTTGTTCGACACCGGCGAGCGTAGCATCGCCGACCTGGCGGCCGAAGAGTTCGACCGCGTGTTCATCGCGCTGCACGGCCGCTTCGGCGAAGACGGCAGCCTGCAGGGCGCGCTCGAGCAGCTCGGTATTGCCTACACCGGCAGCGGCGTGATGGCGTGCGCGATCGGCATGGACAAGATCTACACCAAGATGATCTGGCTGATGCGCGGCCTGCCGACGCCGCGCTACGCGTCGCTCGACGCCAGCACCGACCTGGCGCAGGTGGTGGCCCAGCTCGGCCTGCCGCTGATGGTCAAGCCGCCGCACGAAGGCTCGAGCATGGGCATCACCAAGGTGCGCGCCGAGGGCGACCTGAAGGCGGCCTACGAGGTGGCCGCCGGTTTCGACGAGGTGGTGCTGGCCGAGGAATTCGTCACGGGGCGCGAGCTGACGGTGGCGGTGCTCGGTCGCGGCGCGCATGCGCGCGCGCTGCCGATCGTCGAAATCGTGGCGCCGGACGGCAATTACGATTACCAGAACAAGTACTTCACCGACGACACCAAGTATTTTTGCCCGGCCGTGCTGGACGAAGCGACCAGCGCGGAAGTGTCGCGACTGGCGGTGGAAGCCTACCGCGCCATCGATTGCGAAGGCTGGGGCAGGGTCGATGTACTGCTGCGCGCCAGCGACAACAAGCCGTTCCTGATCGAGGTCAATACCTCGCCGGGCATGACCAGTCACTCGCTGGTGCCGATGGCGGCGCGCGCGCTGGGCATCAGCTATGAAGACCTGTGTGTCGAGATTGTTCGTTCGGCACGCTTGAAAATGGCCCAGGGCCAGGGTTAATACAGTAATGTGGCATGACGTACGCTCTTTGAACGCAACCGCGAGCGGCTTGATGGCGGCCGTGGTGATCGCCTGCCTGGCGTCGGGTGTGTGGTGGCTGTCGCAGCTGCCCATGTTCACCCTTCGCACGGTGCGGGTCGACAGCGTACACGCGACCGGGCTGCAGCACGTGAACAAGCTCACTTTGCGCGCCGGCGTGGTGGGCCGCATCAAGGGGAATTTTTTCACGACCAACCTGGAACAGGTACGCACCGCCTTCGAAGCGGTGCCCTGGGTCAGGCGGGCCACGGTGCGGCGCGAATGGCCGGACCAGCTGATCGTGGAAGTCGAGGAGCACGAAGCGCTCGGTACCTGGGGCGAGGATGGGCGCCTGTTGTCGGTCAAGGGCGATGTATTTACCGCCAACCTGGCCGAGGCGGACGAGGACCATCCGCTGCCGGCGCTGGACGGGCCGGAAGGCAGCGAGAAGGAAGTGCTGGCGCGGTTCATCGAGTTGCGCGCGATGTTTGCGCCGATTTCGCTGGTGCCGGAAAAGCTGGACCTGTCGAACCGCTACGCATGGACCGTGAAACTCGATAACGGCATGAGCGTGGCGCTGGGACGGGAGCAGGACAAGACGACGCTCAAGCAGCGGGTGCAACGGCTGGTGGGGATTTATCCGCAACTGGCCAGCCGCCTGCAGGATGGCATCGATACGATCGACATGCGCTATCAGAACGGCCTGGCGCTATCCGCCGCCGCGCTGGTACTGCCCGACGATCCGCACAAGCCTGTGAAGGCGGCGGCAAAAAAAGCAGTAAAACCGAACAGCAGATCAACCAGCAGCAAAATCAAGCAAAGACAGTAGGCGACAGCACATGACAAAAGACGCGAAAAACCTGATCGTCGGCCTCGATATCGGTACCTCGAAAGTGGTGGCCGTGGTGGCCGAGGTGATGTCCGACGGGCGCCACGAGGTGATCGGACTGGGTCAGCACGAGTCGCGCGGACTGAAAAAAGGGGTGGTCGTCAATATCGAGGCGACCGTCGAATCGATCCAGCGCGCGCTCGAAGAAGCCGAGCTGATGGCCGACTGCAAGATCCGCAATGTCTACGCGGGCATCGCCGGCAGCCATATCCGCTCGTTCAATTCGAGCGGCATGGTCGCGATCAAGGACAAGGAAGTGACGGCCACCGACGTGGCGCGCGTGATCGAAACGGCCAAGGCGGTCAATATCCCGACCGACCAGCAGTTGCTGCACACGGTGCCGCAGGAATTCATCGTCGACAGCCAGGAAGACGTGCGCGAGCCGATCGGCATGAGCGGCATTCGCCTGGAAGTGCGGGTGCATATTGTCACCGGTGCGGTGTCGGCGGTACAAAACATTGTAAAGTGCGTTCGCCGTTGCGGCCTTGAAGTGTCGGACCTGATCTTGCAGCCGATGGCCTCGGCCGACGCGGTGCTTACGCTCGACGAAAAGGAACTGGGCGTGGTGCTGATCGACATTGGCGGCGGCACCACCGACATTGCGGTGTTTTCCGACGGCGCGATCCGGCATACGGCGGTCATTCCGATCGCCGGCGACCAGATCACCAACGACATCGCGATGGCGCTGCGCACGCCGACTTCCGAAGCCGAAGAGATCAAGATCCGCTACGGCGTGGCCAAGCAGGTGCTGGCCGATCCGCACGAGTCGCTCGAAGTGCCGGGACTGGGCGACCGCGGACCGCGCAACCTGTCGCGCCAGGCGCTGGCGGCGGTGATCGAGCCGAGGGTCGAAGAATTGTTCGCGATGGTGCATCAGGTGGTGCGCGAATCGGGATACGAAGGGGTTCTGTCGTCGGGCATCGTGCTCACCGGCGGCACCGCGATCATGCCCGGCATGGTCGAAATGGCGGAAGATATTTTCCTCAAGCCGGCGCGCCTTGGCACGCCGGACTATCGCGGCCAGCTGGCCGACGTGGTGCGCAGTCCGCGCTACGCGACCGTGCTCGGGCTGCTGCTCGAAGCGAAGAAGCAGTATCTGCGCGGGCATATCGTGACGCGCCAGGATGGCTCGGTCAAAGCGGTCTGGCAGCGCATGAAGGAATGGTTTTTAGGGAATTTTTAGGTCGGCACGGTTTGGAATACAACGCACACGGGTTCTTGTTATTTAACGGTTAACGCAGTTTTCAATCTCCAGGTTTCATACCACTATGAGTCCTGGCGCTTGGAAACCGCACTTTGATTAGGAGTTCATCATGGAGTTTGATATGGTCGATAACGCAGCACTAGGAACCGTCATCAAGGTCGTCGGCGTCGGCGGAGCGGGTGGCAATGCGGTTCAGCACATGATCAACAAGGGCGTGTCGGGCGTTGAGTTCATCGCGGCCAATACCGATTCGCAGGCGCTGGCCAAGTCCAGCGCCCACAACATCATCCAGATCGGCGAGTCGGGCCTGGGCGCCGGCATGAAGCCGACCGTCGGCCGCCAGCTGGCCGAAGAATCGCGCGCGCGCATCGAAGACGCGCTGCGCGGCGCGCACATGGTCTTCATCGCGGCCGGCATGGGCGGCGGCACCGGTACCGGCGCCGCGCCGATCGTGGCTGAAATCGCCAAGTCGCTGGGCGCGCTGACGGTGGCCGTGGTCTCCAAGCCGTTTTCGTACGAAGGCCAGAAGTGCATGGACGTGGCCGAGAGCGGGCTGGAAGAGCTGTCGCTGCACGTCGATTCGCTGATCATCATCCTCAACGAAAAACTGGAAGAGATCTACGAAGACGAATCGATGATCGAGTGGATGCGCCACGCCGATGATGTGCTCAACAACGCGGTGGCCGGTATCGCCGAGATCATCAACGTGCCGGGCCACATCAACGTCGACTTCAATGACGTCAAGACCATCATGGGCGAGCAGGGCAAGGCCATGATGGGCACCGCGACCGCCAGCGGCGTCGATCGCGCCCGCATCGCGGCCGAGCAGGCAGTCGCTTCGCCGCTGCTCGACGGGATCGACCTGTCGGGTGCGCGCGGGGTGCTGGTCAACGTCACCGCCAGCCGTGGCCTCAAGGGTAAAGAGATCAAGGAAGTCATGGCGGCCGTGCGCGCGTTTGCGGCGCCGGATGCGTCGATTGCGCAAGGTATCGCGTACGACGACGAAATGGGCGACGACATCCGCGTGACCGTGGTGGCGACGGGCCTGGGCAAGGCCAAGAAGGCCATGCAGCTGGTGCAGCAGCCGATGCTGCGCACCGGTACCCACAACGGCCCGGCCATGTCGGCCGGCGGCGTGGGCGCGACGGTGGGCGTGTCGATGGGTTCCGGCTCGGCCAGCGGCCACGCCATGGAAGGCATGAAGCAGCCAGCCGTGTGGCGCCGCGAGCAGGCCTCCGAGCAGGTCCAGGCGATGCAGCGCAATGGCGTGGAAACCTACGACATTCCGGCTTTCCTGCGCAAGCAAGCCGACTAAGCCGGTCGCAGTGCGCGATTGAAGAAGCCGGGGACTTCCCCGGCTTTTTTTCGTGCGCCCAGCATGGGCGCACTCTTGGAGGTGCAAGTCCTCCCGCAAGCTGACCACAGTGAGCGAAGTGAAGCGCAACTGCGGAAGGGCGACCGACTGTGGGGAGGAAGCGTGGAGCGAAACTGCGA
>NZ_WHJF01000139.1:0-14417 GCF_011682185.1 Massilia genomosp. 1 | reverse complement strand
ACATGGGGCAGACGAATCCGTCGCGCCATCGAATCTTTTCCAGTGCCGCTTCGCACTGCGCTTGCGTCCCGTAGAGCTCCATGAATTGCGTCACACTCATGCCCGCCTGAAACTGAACCCGATTCATTGTCGCCATAATCTTCTCCCGCCTGCGCCACCGCGCACGCATATGCAAGGTTGGACACGTAACGGCGACCAAAGTTCAGTTATGCTGAAGATCAGCGCTAATCACCTTAATTATTAACAATATCTCTCTTTCATCATCGCGCATCTTGCGCTACGCAGTTGACATGTCGTAAGTCTCATCATGCGCGCCACGGGCGCCGGCGCAAGGACGCCTGCCGGCGATGGGGCCACCATAGCACCAGGACGGCAGGCTTTCCGCTTGCCCTCCCGTAGCCTGTTCCTGCTCAGGGACAACACCGATGACACCAGATAGAGGAGCACGATATGTTCTCGTCCACCACCACACGGGCGCTGTCGATCAACGCCGCCCTGCTCATCCTGGCCGCATGCGGCGCAGGTGACGGTTCCCAGCGCGCCGGGGAGCCGCAGGCGCCACTGGACCCGGCGCTCGCGCACGACTACGACCACGCGCAGGACAGGGACGATGGGCCCCAGGCGCCGCAACTGCATGCCGATGCCGCCGTGGCCAAGGCGCAGGGCGCACCGTCGGCGCCGCCTGTGGACGTGGCCCCGCTGCCACCCGTGGCCGAGGTCGTCGCCAGCACAGCGGCGCCAGCGGCAGCGCCGGTCGAAGCGATCACCCTGGCCAGTGTGCTGACCCCGCTGATGCCGGCCACCTACAATGTGCCGCCCTACTGGCCGGTCTGGTGGGGAACCGGCAAACCGGTGGACGGGGTTAACTGCCTGGTCAGCGGGAAATTCCATCACCACGTCCTGCTGTCGATCTACAAGGATGGCAAGCGCCTTGGTTTTCCTGATGGCGTAGGCCGGGTGCATGCCGGTTGCTATCACGCCTACGAAATGCATGTGCACGATGCCAGCGGGGTGGTACACATGGAAAGCGATGTGGCGAAAACATTCAAGCTGAGCCAGTGGTTTTCGCTGTGGGGATTGGGCTTGAGCCGGACCGGGACGGCGGGACTGGCGGGGCCGGTGCGTTTCTATATTGTCGATAAGCACCAGATCAAGCGCTATGACGGCAATCCCGCCGATATCGTCATGCTGCCGCACCGCGAAATCCTGATCGTCAGCGGGACGCAGATCGCGACGGTACCGAACTATCAGTGGCCGCCTGGCATTTGAGCCGGCCCGCTTGCGGCAGGTCAGCTATGCAGCCAGGCCGCGCTGCTGTCTAAAGCTTCTGCTGGGCGGCAAAGCCCGCCGTGGCGCCGCCGTAGGGCGCCACTTCCAGGTCGCCAATCCATGGCGGGCATGCGTTCGACAGGCAGCGCTGCTCCCCGGTGCCGCCCAGGGGCTGCTTCAGGATGTCCTTGTGTACCTGCGCGATCGCCGTGCGCAGCAATACTTCGGCCAGCGCCGGGGAGGGCGGATGCTCGTCCTGCGCGCCGCTCAGGGTGAAGGAAAACACCATGCGTGCCGGCCCGTCCGGCGCCGTGATTTCCACCACGCCCATCCCATCCCCGTCAAACTCCACCGCGCCAATGGCCCTGCCAATTCGCTGCGACACGAAGTGGCGTTCATAGCGTTCCATCCCGCCTCCTCAGTTACTAAAAGTGGCCAATTTATCACTGCCGCATGAACTCCGCCAACACCATTACGCAACAGTTGTGTGAGCAAGCAAACGCTCGGTGTCATCAAAACGGGTGTAAATTTCCTAACGGAAAATCATCCATAGCAAAGCGCTATTGGTGGACTTGATTAATCTCGGCTATTGTAAAAATGGGTAGATGGCTCCGACCTGAAAGGCTCACCAATTGAATGCTCCCGATCGTCGCCAATGCGACAACAGCGGCTTGTCCCTCCTGGTCGATCTTGGTGTCACCTACGACCGTACCCTGAGCCGCCAGGTGGCGCTGGCGTACTTCCGCGCGTCCGCCATTCCGCCCGCCGTGGTCGAGCGCGTGCTGCAGGGCGCGTCGACCCGGCGCCTGACCGATTGGGAGCAGTTCCATCTAAACAACAACGTCAAGGGAAGCTGCGGCTGAGCGGTCTTTCTGGCTTGTGACTTGCGCGACACACAAATAGATTACCAATGGTTACGAACGTTCGTTCGCTAACAGACTAAGACGTGCATGATGGATAAAGTTAACTCCCACACAAGCCGAGTCGACAATCCATGGACGCCCATCTCAAGGCCGCGCACGCGCCGGCCGCCCCGACGTATCCCATCAGCCTGCGCATCAACGGCCAGCAGCACCAGGTCGAGGTCGAAGCCTGGGTCACCCTGCTCGACCTGCTGCGCGAGCGCGCCGGCCTGACCGGTACCAAGAAGGGCTGCGATCACGGCCAGTGCGGCGCCTGCACGGTGCTGGTCGGCGGCAAGCGCATCAACTCCTGCCTGACCCTGGCGGTGATGCAGAACGGCAAGGAGATCGTCACGGTGGAAGGCCTGGCCGACGGCGCCAAGCTGCACCCCCTCCAGCAAGCGTTCATCGACCACGACGCCTTCCAGTGCGGTTACTGCACGCCCGGCCAGCTGTGTTCGGCCATCGGCCTGATGCGCGAAGGCGAAGCGTACACGGTGGCCGAGGTGCGCGAGCTGATGAGCGGCAACGTCTGCCGTTGCGGCGCCTATCCGCAGATTGTGGCCGCCGTGACCGAGGTGATGGGCCTGGCCGAACACAAGGACAATCCCGACCGCCCGTACATTCCCGGCACGGTGCCCGCATGAACCCGATCACCTTCCATGCGCCGCAAGCGAGCGCCGACGCGCTGCGCCAGCTCGCCAACGCCAGCGCCGCCGTCATTGCCGGCGGCACCAACCTGGTCGACCTGATGAAAGAGGGCGTGATGCGCCCCGCGAGCCTGGTCGACATCAACAGCCTGCCGCTGGACGCCATCGCGCCCACGGCGCAAGGCGGCCTGCTGCTCGGCGCCACCGCGCGCAATGCCGATACCGCCTACCACCCGCTGGTGCGCACGCGCTACCCGCTGCTGTCGGCGGCGATCCTGGCCGGCGCCTCGCCCCAGATCCGCAACATGGCCACCGATGGCGGCAACCTGCTGCAACGCACGCGCTGCCACTATTTCTACGATACCGCCGTCCCCTGCAACAAGCGCGCGCCGGGCAGCGGGTGTTCGGCCATCGGCGGCCTGACGCGCCAGCACGCCATTCTCGGCGCCAGCGAGCATTGCATCGCCACCCACCCGTCCGACATGTGCGTGGCGCTGGCGGCGCTCGGCGCGCTGGTCCACGCCAGTTCCGGGCAGGGCGAACGGCGCATCGACTTTGCCGACTTCCACCGCCTGCCGGGCGCCAGTCCAGAGCGCGACAACACCCTGCTGCCCGGTGAGCTGATCACCGCCATCGAACTGCCGCCCGGCGCGGAGTTTGCCGCCCACTCGGCCTACCTCAAGTTGCGCGACCGCGCGTCGTATGCCTTTGCGCTGGTGTCGGTCGCCGCCGCGCTCGACATCGGGCCGGACGGCGTCGTGCGCGCCGCCCGCGTGGCGCTGGGCAGCGTGGCCCACAAACCGTGGCGCGTGCCGGCCGCCGAGGCGCTGCTGGTGGGCCAACGCGCCGACAGCGCGCTGTTTGACGCCTGCGCCGCGCTGCTGCTGGCGGGCGCGCGCGGCCAGGGACAAAACGATTTCAAGATTCCGATGGCGCGCCGCGCGGTCGTGCGCGCGCTCGAACAAGCCGCCGCCGGCACCATCGACAACATGCATGCACCGGACACCAAGGAGTCACTGTGACCGACCTGATTGAAGCACTGCGCACGCCGGTCGCCGACGAAGGCACCGGCCCCGTCACCATCGGCATGGCCGTCTCGCGCGTCGATGGCCGCGACAAGGTCACCGGCCAGGCGCGCTACGCCGCCGAACACCCGGCCGCGCATCCAGCCGATCCGCTGTTATACGGCGTGGTCGTCAGCGGCGCCGTCACCAAGGGACGCATCGCCTCCATCGATTGCGCCGGCGCGCTCGCCGTGCCTGGCGTGGTCGATGTGATCACCCACGAAAACCGTCCGCGCCTGCGCTCCTTCGACCTGTTTTACAAGGACATGACAGCCCCCGGCGGCTCGCCATTTCGCCCGCTCTACGACGACAGGATCCACAGCAGCGGCCAGCCGGTCGCGCTGGTGGTGGCCGAGACGTTCGAAGCGGCGCGCTATGGCGCTTCGCTGGTGCAGATTGCCTGCGAAGTCGAACAACACCAAACGAGCCTGCTGCGGAACATGGAGCACAGCCACAAGCCGAGCCGCCTGAAGGCCGGCTACACGCCGCCGCCCGAGCCGAAAGGCTTTGCCGACGAGATGTGGGACAAGGCCGTGGTGCGGATCGAAGGCGAGTATTACAGCGGCGTGGAGCACCACAACCCGCTCGAAATGTTCGCCTCGACCGTGGTGCGCGGCGCTGACGGCCACCTGACCATCTACGACAAGACCCAGAGCTCGCAAAACAGCCGCTGGTATGTGTCGCACGTATTCGGGCTGTCCAAGGACAAGGTCACCGTGCGCAACCCGTACGTGGGCGGCGCCTTCGGTTCCGGCCTGCGCCCGCAATACCAGCTGGCGCTGGCCGTGATGGCCGCCCTCAAGCTGGAACGCTCGGTGCGCGTGGTGCTCACGCGCCAGCAGATGTTCAGCTTCGGGCACCGTCCCGAAACCATCCAGCGCGTGCGCCTGGGCGCGCGTCCGGACGGCGCCCTGACCTCCATCATCCACGAAGCGCTGGCCGAAACCTCGCGCAACGAGGACTACGTGGAAGTGGTGGTCAACTGGTCGGGCCAGCTGTACGCGTGCGAGCACATCCGCCTCGGCTACAAGCTGGTCGCCCTGGACCGCTTCAGTCCCATGGACATGCGCGCCCCGGGCGCCGCGCACGGCGTGCATGCGCTCGAAGTGGCGATGGATGAACTGTCGTACGAGCTGAAAATGGACCCGCTGGCGCTGCGCCTGAAAAACTATGCCGACATCGATCCCACCGACGGCCTGCCGTATTCGACCAAGGAGCTGCGCGCCTGCTACGAGCAGGGTGCGCAGCGCTTCGGCTGGCACCAGCGCCCGCTTGAAGCGCGCGCCATGCGCGAAGGCCACGAATTGATCGGCTGGGGCATGGCCAGCGGCATGTGGGACGCGATGCAAATGTTCGCGCGCGCCAGCGCCGTGCTGCACGCCGACGGCAAGCTGGTCGTCTCGAGCGCGGCCACCGACATCGGCACCGGCACCTACACGGCGATGTGCATCATCGCCGCCGACGCCATGGGCATGCCGCTCGAGCGGGTGCGCTTCCAGCTCGGCGACTCGACCTTGCCGGTCGCGCCGGTCGAAGGCGGATCGTCGCACGTGGCCACGGTCGGTTCGGCGGTGCAGGGCGTGTGCGACAAGCTGAAAAAAACCTTGTTCAAGCTGGCCCGCAAAATGCCCGATTCACCGTTCGCCAAGGTCGGTATCGAGGATGCCGACTTTGTCGCCGGCGGCCTGCGCCTGCGCGCGCAACCGGCGCACATCGTGTCCTTGCAAGCGATCCTGGCGTCCGACGGCGCCGAACGCCTGGAAGAAAAATACATGATGCTGCCGAATATGCTCAAGCAGCAGAAGTACCTGCGCGCCACCCACTCGGCGGTGTTCGTGGAGGTGCGCGTCGATGAAGCGTTCGGGACGGTCCGCGTGACGCGCGTGGTCAGCGCCATCGCGGCCGGGCGCATCATCAACGCCAAGGCGGCGCGCAGCCAGATCGTCGGCGGCGTGGTCTGGGGCATCGGCCAGGCGCTGCACGAAGAAACCCGGTCCGACGACCGGCTGGGCCGCTTCATGAACCACAACCTGGGCGAATATCACGTGTCGGTCAACGCCGACATCCACGATATCGATGTGCTGTTCGTGGAGGAGGATGACCGCATCGTCAGCCGTCTCGGCGCCAAGGGCGTGGGCGAAATCGGCCAGGTGGGCGTGGCGGCGGCGGTCTGCAACGCGATTTACCACGCCACCGGCCGCCGCGTGCGCAGCACGCCGATGACGCCCGATAAGGTGATGGCGCCGTAAGCAGCCCGTCGGCGCGCGACAGCAGGCGCGCCGATTGGTTCGGACGCGCACCATGATTCGTCTCATGCCCCGGCCTGTCCCGCGTCATACAGTAAAGGCAGATCCGGGGAGGCGCAATCATCATGAGCTACAAGACGATCGTCGTGCATGTGGGCGACGAACCCAACGCCGGCGCATGCTACGCCTACGCGGCCGAGCTGGCGCAGAGGGAACAGGCCCACCTTATCGGGCTGGCCAGTAGCGACGTCTCGCGCTTCCTGCGCGAGGCCGTTGCCACCAACAATGTAAGCCCGTCCATCGCGCCCGTGCTCGAGACGCTGCGCGAACGCACCGCATCGGCGCTCGACCAGTTCGAACGCGTCGTGGCCAGCTTTGCGCTGGCCGGCTTCGAACGGCGCGCGGTCGACGACGAGCCGCGCGTGAGCCTGGGCGCGCTGGCGCGCTACTGCGACTTGTGCGTCCTGGGCCAGGCCGATGCGGTGCGCGGCGCATCGCTGCCGTCAGCGGGGCTGGCGGCCGACGTGGCCAAGGCCAGCGGGGCGCCAATGCTGCTGGTGCCGCACGCGCAGGCGCCGGCCTGGCCGATCCGGCGCATCCTGCTCGGCTGGAACGGCAGCCGCGAAGCGGGGCGCGCCATGCGCTTCGCCTTGCCGCTGTTGCGGCGCGCCAGCGCGGTCGATGTGGCGATCCTCGACGCCGGCTCGCTCCAGAGTGGGGGCGGCGCCAGCCTGCGTCCGGTAACGGCCATCGGCCAGGCCCTGGCGCGCCACGGTGTGCGGGCCGAGATGGTGCTGCGCGACGACGCGGGCAACGCCGGCGCGGCCTTGCTGGCGCTGGCCGCCGAACGCGGGGCGGACTTGCTGGTCATGGGCTGCTGCGGGCACTCGCGCCTGCGCGAACTGCTGCGCGGCGGCGCCACCCGCACGGTGCTCAAGTCGATGACGCTGCCGGTGTTCATGGCGGCGTGACGCCGCCTGGCTCATATGCCCGGCGCCGGCGTCTTGTGCCGCCGCCAATCCGGCGCAGCAAGGCGGCCCTTCACCGCCGCCGGTCCGCAATCCGAATAAGCCAAAGAAGGAGAACGCGATGGCCAATCCTCTTACCCGTTTCGACCCCGGCACCCAGATCAGCCGGCTGGACCCGTTCCGCAATGTCGAGAGCCTGTTCAACGCCTTCGACCTGATGCGCCCCTTGCGCGTGTTCGACAGCGAAGCGATCCGCATGGATGTCAGCGAAACCGGCCAGGCTTTCGTGGTCCGGGCCGACATGCCGGGCGTAAAAAAGGAAGACGTCAAGGTCGCGATTGACGGCAACGAAGTCACCATCAGCGCCGATGTCACCGGGGAGCAGGAGCACAAGGAAGGCAGCAGCATGTGGCGCGAGCGCTTCCACGGCCAGCAGTTCCGCAGCTTCACCTTGCCTCAGCAGGTGGACGACGAGAAGGCGACGGCAACCTGCCGTGACGGCGTGCTCGAGCTGACCTTGCCCAAGAGGCCGGGTGGCGGCGCCAAACGCCTGGCCGTCCAGTAGCAAACGGCAGGGCGCACAGGCGCTGGCGCGCTGTCAACGCTCCGGATTCTTGTCGCACTGCTCCCAGGCGATGTTGCGTATTTCTTCGAACGATTTGCCGGTGCCATGCACGCAGACGGCATCGAGCATGGATTCGACCTGCGGCGCGGAACCGGTTTTAAGATCCGTCCCGCTCATCGCTGCACGAACCTCGTCGCGCGTGGCGCCCTTGTCGCGACGAAGTGCAATGCCGGCGACGGTATTGGCCTGCATGCCGCAATCGATACTGCGGCGGTTCTCCTTGTACACCCTGGCGAACAGCACGCCGCCGACGATCGCGGCGACGAGGACTGACAAAAGCGCTATTTTCATGAACCGGTATTGTCGAGTTAGAGATGGAAAATTCTAGTTTGGCAAATTTGCCGTCACTGTTATGACGGGCCCTGGGAATCCGCGAGCCCGCGTGCCGCTCCGGCTGCCGACAGTACTCTCACGCCTTGAACGTCAGCAGCGGCGACAAGCGCGCGATCGGGCGCACCAGGCCTTCCTCGACCTGGGAGGTGATGACCGGCCCGATCGGCTTGTACGCGCCGGGCGCCTCTTCGATGCGTCGCTCTTCGCGCAAGGTGATGCATTCGAACGGCCGCTGCCCGCCGGCCTGGCCATCGTGCTTCGACTTCCAGGCCATCTCCATGCGCGAGACAGCCCGTCCCGCGCCATGGCTGGCCGAACTGGCCCAGCGTTCGTGCCCGAGTCCATCGAGCAGGTAGGAGTCGTCGCCCATCGAGCCGGGAATGAGCAGGGCTTGCCCGGTATGCGCCGGCGTGGCGCCCTTGCGATGCACATTGCCGCCCGCTTCACTGAGCACGATATTGTGCGGCACGTCGCATACCAGCGGCATCGCCTGGTCGCCGAACACCTGGCGAATGCGCTGGCGCACCAGTTCCACGATCAGCGCCCGGTTGGCGTCGGCGTAGTGGGCGGCGGCGTGCATCGCCGTCAGGTACTCGGCCGCCAGCGGCCCGCACAGGCCATACAGGCCGGACTCGGGATGCTTGACGCCGGCCGGCCATTCGGACCTGGCGCGGTCCATCCAGCGCGTGCCGATGTACGAGCCCACATCGCGCGAGCCGGTATGCACCATCAGCGCCAGTTGGCCCGGGCGCACGCCCAGCTCGAAGGCGCGGTGGCGCTCCAGCACCTGCGCCACGTACTGAAACTCGCAGAAGTGGTTGCCCGCGCCGAGCGTGGCCAGGCCCGGGTCGCGCAGCAGGCCGCGCCGGGTATCTTGCAGCGCTTCGGGCGCGCAGGCGGGATTGCCCTTGACGTGCGAGGCGTAAAACAGGCGCGCCGTTTCCGCTTCGACCTGGGCGAAGTCGATTTTGTCGAACAAGCCTTCGCGCGTGTTGCGCATGGCGCGCCAGAAGGCGCCCAGGCCGTCGGCAAACAGCGCCGTCATGGCGGCCGGCGTGGTCGGCACATTGCGGGCGGCTTCGAGCAGGTCGCCCTTGAGCAGCGCCACCAGGCGTTCCTTGTGCGCCAAAAAGCGCTCCAGCGGCACGTCGATCGCGTGCAGGCGCATGCCGCAGTTGATGTCGCGCCCGATCGATTCGGGCACCACGAAGTCGTGGTTGGTGACCAGGATGCTGCCGACCGGTACCGGCGCGCCGGGATGGAAGTCGGGCGTGGCGCAGGCGCGGCACACGTGCCCGCCGAGCGGGTGGCGCATGCCGGCGAACGCCAGCAACTGGCTGACCGCTTTCGCTTCGAGCGGCAGGCTCTCGGGCAGCAGGATTTCGGCGTACACGTCGGCGCGCACGGTCGATCGTACGCGCAGGATATTGCCTTCGCGTTCGGCGACAATATTGTGGGAGGCGAGGGCTTTGGCCAGTCGTTTGGCCGATACGGTAGTGCTCATTTTTGGCTGCTTTCTGTAGACGAAGAAAAACGCACCTTCGAAAAGGCGGTTTCTTCAGAGGCAGCAGCCAATACAAGGAAGAACGCGGATTATATCAGCTAACAGCGCAGCCAAACACGGCGATGTGGCATTTTCGATATTGTTGAGATGAAAATGGAATCAATGTTGCACCGCGTCATCACCCTGTCATACCTGTTGCGTACCATTGCGGTTTTCATCCCCGAGAGTCGACCGTGAAGTCCTGTATCCGTGCCCTGTGGCTGGCAATGAGCGTCTGTGTAACCCTGCTGGCCACCAGCGCGACCGCCTCCGCGCAAATCGTGATTGGCCACGCCATCGACCTGTCCGGTCCGAACGGCGCCATCGGCCGCGATTACGTGGCCGGCATCACCACCTATTTCGACAGCGTCAACGTCAAGGGCGGCATCAATGGCAAGAAGATCGTCTACACCGTGCGCGACGATCGCGGCGTGGCGGCCGATTCGGCCAGGCTGGCCACGTCCCTGATCCAGCAGGACCGGGTCAGCTACCTGCTGGGCGCCATCGGCCCGGAGTCGACCCAGGCCATCCTGGCGGCGCCGGCCTTCGCCGACTCGCGCCACGTGCTGTTTGCGCCGCTGACGGACGCCTTCGCGGCGCCGCGCGGGCGCGTGATCTTCTGGCGACCGAGCATGGAGCACGAGTGCCAGTTCATCCTCGCTTACTTCGACAAGCTGGGGCTGAAAAAAGTCGGCATCGTGTTGCAGGACACGCCGCAAAACCAGAAGACGTACAAGATGGTGACCGACGAATTGCGCAAGCGCGGCATGACCCTGGCGGGCACGGTGCGCGTCTCGCCCAATATCGACGCCGACGCCAGGCAGTTAAGCGCGGCGGGCGCCAAGGTGGTCTTGATGATCGCCGATACCATCGGCGCCTCGCAGTTCCTCAAGGCTTTCCGCAAGCATGACGCCAGCACCTTTGTGGCCGGCACCTCGCTGATCAACCTGGCGACGCTGAGCGAAATCGCCGGCGCCCGCGCCACCGAGTGGACCGTGTTTTCGCAGGTGGTGCCCAATCCGGGCAGCACCGCTTCGGTACTGCAGTCCGAGCATATCGACATGATGAAGAAATTCCGCGACGAGCCGGTATCGGCCATTACGCTCGAAGGTTTCGCGGTCGCCAAGACGCTGGTCAAGGTGATCCAGATGGAGGCGGCCGGAAAAGGCGGCTTGCAAACCATCGCCGCCAGCCGCGCCCCGATCGACATCGGCGGCATGACGATCCAGTCGTCCGACCGCAAGAGCACCATGTCCGAATTCGTCGATATCGCCTTGTTCAAGCGGGACGGCCGCCTGATGTACTGACTGGGGCCGGGTGCGGCATCCCGGGGACCTCGAAAAACCTGCTGCCCGGCGCAATTTTCGAGGCCCCCTGTCTGCGGCGAGTTGAAACAAGCCAAGTTGGCGTCAAATTGTTACAATCGCAACCGCGATTGCCAATCTGCTGACGCGTTCCTTCAACTTGATCCAACTCTCCCGAGCGCCAATTGGATAATCCTTACACCGCCCCCCAAAACCCCATCGATGCGCCAGCGACCGAGGCCGTCACCTACCAGCCCGCCATGCTTGGCATGCGCGGCCGCATCGGACGCATGCGCTACCTCGTCTATGGAACGGTCGTTCCCATGCTGGCGCTGTTGGCGGCCTTAGGGCTATTCATGCTGCTGCCTTCGGACTGGCCAATTGGCTACCTGTTCATCATGGCCACGCCGCTCAGCGTTGCCATGCTGGTTGCGCAGCGGCGTTTGTACGATCTGGGCCGGGCTGCCGGATGGTCAACCCTTTTGTTAGTCCCCGTGCTCAATATCGGATTGGCGATCTACCTGCTTTTTGTTCCCGGTGACGCCGGCCTCAACCGTTTCGGCCCGGCACCGCAAGCGAATCCCAAGGAGGTGGTGCTGTCGGCCTATGCGCTCATGATTGCGTACGCGCTGTGTGCCGTGATCGGCATGTCGACTCACGAGCAACTCGAGGCAACCATCAAGGCTGCGCTCGAACGTGCCGGGTACGTCGTCGACGAAGTCCCGGCGCTCGACCAGCTGCCGGCGCTCGACGATGCCGAGTGATCGCGGCGCAGGCCAGTCGCCACCTTATTCGAGCGGGACGGTCGCCTGAGGTACCGGGGCTGTCGCCGGTGCGGCGGGCGCCGGATCGACATGGCGCGCCATTTCGCGCTGGGCGGTGGCGCTTGACCCGCAGGCGAACAGCAGCACGTCGCCCGGCCGGCAGGAGGCCATCGCCGCCGTAAAGGCGTCGCTGACCGGCACGATCGCGTGCAGCAGATGTTCTTCCTTGCCGGCGCGGCGCGCGCCGTCGAGGATCTTTTCCGCCGTCTCGCCGCTGGCGCGCCCGCGCGGGTCGGCTTCGTACACGAACAGTTCATCGAAACCTTCGGCGCAGGTCTGGCCGATGTCGAGCAGGTCGGCTTCGCGCCGGTCGCCGGGGCAGGTGAGCAGCGCGATGCGCCGTCCGCCCGAGAGCGACTGCGCCATCGACGCCATGGCCGCGTAGGCGGCCGGGTTGTGCGCGTAGTCGAGCACGATGGTGACGCCTTGCGCGCTGTAGATGTTCGAGCGCAGCGGGTTGTTGTCGCGGTCCGATACAAAGCTCGACAAGGCCAGCGCGATCTGCGCATGGGTAAAATCGGCCCCCATCAGCGCGGCCGCCGCGGCCAGGCCGTTGGCGATGTTGTAGCGCGCGTGTCCCCGCATGCTCGACGGCATGCGCTCGGCGCACAGCAAGCCGGCCCTGCGCGAGCCGTCGGCCAGGATCAGCGCATTGTCCTGGTAGTAGGCGGCGCGCCCGCCGTTATCGAGGTGGCGCAGCAGGACCGGGTTTTCCGGCTCCATCGAAAAGAAGATGCGCTCCACATCGGCCGGAACCTGTGCGCTCATCGCCACGCACAGGTGGTCGTCGGCATTGAGCACCACCGCGCGCGAGGCGGCGTTGGCCACCACCGCTTTCACGCTTGCCAGTTCGGCCAGGCTGTCCACGCCGTCCAGCCCCAGGTGGTCGGCCGACACGTTCAGCACCACCGCCACCGCGCAGCGATCGAACGCCAGGCCGCGCTTGAGGATGCCGCCGCGCGCCGTTTCCAGTACCGCCAGATCGACCGTCGGCGTGGTCAAGAGGGTGCGCGCCGAATGGTAGCCGGCGCAGTCGCCGTCGATGATCCGGTGGCCGTCGATGAAAACGCCTTCGGTGGTGGTCACGCCCGTGCAAAGGCCCGCCAGGCGCGCCGCGTGCGCGATCATCAGCGACGTTGTGGTCTTGCCGTTGGTGCCGGTGACCGCAATGACGGGAATGCGCCCGTCGCCCTGGCCGAACATGGCCTCCACGATGGCCTCGCCGGCGTTGCGGGCCAGGCCCCGGCTCGGATACTCGTGCATGCGGATGCCGGGCGCCGCATTGACTTCGATCAGGGCGCCGCGCTGCTCGCGCAGGCACAGCGAAATATCGCCGCAGATGACATCGATGCCCGCCACATCCAGGCCGATGATCCGCGCCGCGCGGATGCACATCTCGCGCGTGGAGGGGTGTACCAGGCCGGTCACGTCTTCGGCGGTGCCGCCGGTGGACAGGTTGGCGTTCCCGCGCAGTTGCACCTCGACGCCGGCGGGCACCACGGTCTCTGGCGTACACCCCTGTTCCGCCAGCAGCGCCAGCGCCAGGTCGTCGAGCCGCAGGCGCGTGAGGATGTTGGCGTGGCCCTCGCCACGGGCCGGATTGCGGTTTTCGCGATCGACCAGCTCCTGCACGGTGGCCGCGCCATCGCCGCTGATGGCGGGCGGGCGGCGCAGCGAGGCGGCGGCGAGTTTGCCGCCGGTGACCAGCAGGCGGTAGTCGCGCCCCGCGATGAAGCGCTCGACGATGACGCGGCGAGCGTACTGGCGCGCGAAATCGAAGGCGGTGCGCACGCTGTCGGCATCGCCGCATTCGGTGGTGACGCCCTTGCCCTGGTTGCCGTCGAGCGGCTTGACGGTGACCGGGAAGCGCAGGCGCGCCGCCAGCGCCACCGCTTCATCGGCGCTGGCGGCCACGCCGCCTTTGGGTACCGGGATGCCGCCTTGTTCCAGCAAGGTCTTGGTCAACTGCTTGTTGCTGGCGATGCCGACCGCGATGGTGGAGGTGGCGCCGGTGACGGTCGCCTGCAGGCGCTGCTGGCGGCTGCCCCAGCCCAGCTGGAACAGGTTGGCTTCGTCGCTCAGGCGCACCGTGGGAATGCCGCGCGCCTGCGCCGCGCGCACCACCGCCGCCGTGCTGGTGCCCACGGCGCCGCGTTTGGCCACGTCGCGCAGCGCGTCGAGCCGTTCGCTCCAGTCGTGCGCTTCGGCGCGCGCCGCCGCCCGCACCATGTCGAGCGCCAGCGCCATTGCCTCGACGCCGACTTGCTCGCGCTGGTAAGCGACGACAATGCGCCAGCGCATCTCATCGACCTGGCTGGTCAGGGCGAAGCTGACCGGCGTGCCGGCCAGGCCTTGCAGCTCCAGGGCCGCTTGTTCGGCCGCGTGTACGAGCGTGGTAAAGCCGCGCCGGCCGGCCAGGCCGGGCAACTGCGCCAGCAAGGCGTCGGCGAAGCCGGGAGCGCTGGCGTACGCATCGCCGGTGTCGATCACGGTTTGCAGGCAGGTCAGCCGGGACCAGCGATTGGGGCCGCGCAGCACGCGCTGTTCGATGATGTTCATATATCTAGCCTGAATTTTGCACAAAAAAGGGCAAGAATGCCGTAAGTGATTGATAGAATGGGAGTTATCTAAAAACCTACCCTATCAGCACGAACACACCTTGCCCGACATGAATTCTACCCCAGAGCAG
>NZ_WHJF01000138.1:0-14479 GCF_011682185.1 Massilia genomosp. 1 | reverse complement strand
GAAACTGAACCCGATTCATCGTCGCCATAATCTTCTCCCGCCTGCGCCACCGCGCACGCATATGCAAGGTTGGACACGTAACGGCGACCAAAGTTCAGTTATGCTGAAGATCAGCGCTAATCACCTTCGACAATGCCCTTGGATGGGTGCGCATTGCACTTCTGGCAGCGGGCGGGACCGAGCAGAGCCTGACCATCGATCTGCGCGCACTGGCGATGGCGCTTGCTTGCGTCGGCGACCGCCTGGTTCATCGCTGACCGATCAGAGGAGCATCTTTTGAAGGCCGTAGCTTGAACAAGGCTGCGGCCCCGCGCGTTGACGCCCAGCCATCCGATCAGCGTTGCAGCGCACGCCCGCACCCATCCCACCCTGCGGCAAAAAGGCCGATTCCCCCCCCCTTTTGGTGTACGATTCGCTCGTGTTTTCGTTTCTACAACTACAACCTTCCCCCTTTTTCATGAAACAGGCTTCCCATGCACGTACCTGCTAACAATGCCGGCGTCGCCAGCGCCGACTGGCGACCCACCGACCTGGGCGAACCGCAGTCCTGGCCCGCCACCCTGCGCCTGGCGGTCGACATCGTCCTCAACACGCCGCTGCCGATGCTGCTGGTGTGGGGTCCGCGCCGCATCGTCGTGTTCAACGATGCCTACGCCGAGCTGGCCGGTCCGCGCCATCCGCGCGCGCCGGGCGGGCGCGTGCCCGCAGTCTGGCCGGCCCCGCTGGCCGCCAGCCCGGCCACCCTGGACCTCGCCTACGCCGGCGAGGTCCGCCAGCTCGCACGCCAGCAGCTCGGCTTTGTGCGCGACGGCGCGCTCGCCTCGGCCGACTACGACCTCTACTTCACCCCGGTGCGCGATGGCGAAGCGGTCGGCGGCGTGCTGTGTAGCGTGACCCCGAGCGCGCCGCTGGCCTGCGTACACGCCCCGGCCGACGGCCTGCGCATCCTGGTGGTCGAAGACAACCTCGATTCGCAATACCTGGTGGTCGAAATGCTCAAGGCCTTCGGCCACGAAGCCGAAGGCGTGGGCGACGCCGACAACGCGCTGGCGCTGATGGCGCACAGCAGCTACAACGTGCTGTTCTCGGATGTCAGCCTGCCCGGCATGTCCGGGGTCGACCTGGCGCGCGAGGCGCTGCGCCTGCACCCCGGCCTGAACGTGATCTTCGCCTCCGGTTACGGCGACGCCCTGCTGCGCCACGTCGAGTTCGCGCACCAGTCCCTGCAAAAGCCCTACGAACTCGAACAGCTGCAAGCGGCATTGGCGACAATCTCCCAGCGCCGGCCCGCCGGAGTATGATCGACACTAAGGCTGCTAGCGTGTGGGGCGGCGCGGCGCCGCTCGGCTAAAATCGCAAGGCGGCGCCCGATGCAGCACGCAGGAGACGTTGCGGGGGTCGCCCCGCCCATTCCATCACGATTGCCGACAGACAGATGATGATTCCCACCGAGCCAATCGGCAGCATACCTCGGCCAGCGGCCCTGATCGCCGCGCTCGACAGCGGCACGCTCAGCGAGAGCGAACTCGACGCGCTGTACGAGGACGCCGTGCGCGACACCATCGCCCGCATGGAAGCGACCGGCTCGACCGTCATCAGCGATGGCGAGCAGCGCAAATACCACAATTTCCTGACCTACTGCGTGCATGGCTCGCCCAACACCGCGCCGGACGGCTTCCAGATTCCGTTCGCGGACGGCCACATGCGCCGCATGCCGCGCCTGATGCGCGCCCCGTTCCGCTACGAACGCTACGCCGACAGCTACCTCGCGCTGGCGCGGCGCTACGCCACGGTGGCGGTCAAGCAGGCCGTCATCTCGCCCTCGGCCCTGTCGCTGATGTACCCGCCCGAAGGCTTGCCCGGCTACTCGCGCGACCAGTTCATCGACGACCTGCTGGGCGAGCACGAGACCGAAATCCGGCGCTGCCTCGACCAGGGCGCGCACAAGGTGCAGGTCGACTTCACCGAAGGCCGGCTGGCCATGAAGCTCGATCCGAGCGGCGAGCTGCTGTCGAGCTTCATCGACCTGAACAACCTGGCGCTGAACCGTTTTTCGACTGCCGAGCAAGCCCTGCTCGGGGTCCACACCTGCCCCGGCGCCGACCGCGACTCGACCCATAGCGCGGACGTCGACTACGCCGAACTCCTGCCCAGCCTGTTTGAGCTGAAAGTCGGCAATTTCTACATCGCCATGGCGCGCGAGCCGGACCCGGTGCGCGTGCTTAAGATCATCGCCCAGTACCTCCGGCCCGGCCAGCGCGTCTTCATCGGCGTGATCGACCCGATCGATCCACGCATCGAAACGCCCGAACTGGTGTGCGAGCGCATCTTGCGGGCGGCCCAGTTCATTGCCCCCGCCCAGCTCGGCAGCACCGACGATTGCGGCTTTGCGCCCTTCTGCGACGACCGTTCCACCAGCCGCGACACAGCCTTTGCCAAGATCGCCGCGCGCGTGGCCGGCACCGCGCTGGCGTGCGCCATCCTGCGGGAGCGCCTGTGACCGACGAGCGCGACGAAACCGAACTGATGCGCTCCGTGGCATTGCGCAACGCCAACAGCGTGCTGGCCGCGCGCCAGCGTGCCCAGCAAGAGCTGATCGAAACCAAGGACGCCCTGCGCCAGGCCAACACGCGCATGGAAAACATGCTCGAAAGCCTGACCGATGGGTTTTGCGCGGTCGACCGCAGCTGGCGCATTACCTACATCAACGCGCGCGCGCTGCAACTGCTGTCGGCGCGCGGCAAGTCGCGCGAGGCCCTGCTGGGCCGGGTCATCTGGGACGAGTTCCCCGAGCTGCGCGACAGCGGCGTGGAAGCGCAGTACCGGCGCGCCATGGATTCCCAGGAAACGGTCAGCTTCGAATTCTTTTACGCTAGCCTGGGCAGCTGGTTCGACCTGCGCGCCTATCCGTCCGACGATGGCCTGACCGTGTACTTCCAGGACATCACCAAGCGCAAGGCCGACGAACAGGCCCTGCTCGACGGCAGCAGCCGCCTGCAGGTGGCCTTGTCGGCCGGGCGGCTGGGCGACTGGCGCTGGGACGCCGGCGCCGACCGCGTGACGCTGGGCGCGCGCGCCGCCGACATCTTCGGCCTGCCGGCGGAAACACCGCTGCCCTGGGACAGCCTGCGCGAGCGCCTGCACGACGGCGACAAGGACATGGCGCGCACCGAATTCCTGCAAGCCTTCGCCCAGCATGCCGACCTGAACATGGAGTGCCGGGTCGACCGTCCCGACGGCGACCAGTGCTGGATCGCCGTGGTCGGGCGGGCCGACTACGACCGCGACGGCATCGTGCTGGGCATGACCGGGGTGGTGCAGGACATCAGCACCCGCAAGAGCGCCGAAGACACCCTGCGCGAGAGCGAGGAAGTGCTGCGCGCGCTGGCCAATTCGATTCCCCAGCTGGCCTGGATGGCCCAGGCCGACGGCGCCATCGTCTGGTTCAACAAGCGCTGGTACGAATACACGGGCAGCACGCCCGAGCAGATGGTGGGCTGGGGCTGGCAATCGACGCACGACCCCGACGTGTTGCCGCAAATGCTGCAGCGCTGGCACGAATCGATTCGCACCGGCAATCCCTTCGAGATGGAATTCCCGATCCGCGGCGCCGACGGCCAATACCGCTGGTTCTTGACGCGCGTGAACGCCGTGCGCGACCGCCTCGGCCACGTGGTGCGCTGGTTCGGCACCAATACCGACGTCGACCAGGTCAAGCGCGTGCAGCAAGCCCTGCGCGACGAATCGAACGTGCTCGAACTGCTCAACAGCACCGGCAGCGCGCTCGCTTCCCAGCGCGACCTGCGCTCGCTGCTGCAAACCGTGACCGACGCCGCCACCGGCATCAGCGGCGCCCGCTTCGGCGCGTTCTTTTACCACGGCAAGGATAGCGACGGCGACCTGTTCACCCTGCACACGGTGGCCGGCGTGCCCCCGCCCGAGTTCGAGATCGACGGCGAACTGCGCACCAGCGCGCTGTTCGGGCCGACTCTGCGCGGCGAAGAGGTGTTGCGCTCGGACGACATCCGCACCGACCCGCGCCATGCGGCATTCCAGCCCCATGCCGGCCTTGCCGACGAGCAAGCCGGCGTGCGCAGCTACCTGGCGGTGCCGGTGATCGCCCGTTCCGGCGAGGTGCTCGGCAGCCTGTTCTTCAGCCACCCCGAAACGGCCATCTTCAGCGAGCGCACCGAGCGCATCGTGGGCGGCATCGCGGCCCAGGCGGCGGTGGCGATCGACAACACGCGCCTGTACGAAGCGGCCCAGCACGCAGCCGACGAGCGCAAGGTGCTGCTGGAAAGCGAACGCTCGGCGCGCGCCGAGGCCGAACGCACCAGCCAGATGAAAGATGAATTCCTGGCGACCCTGTCGCACGAGCTGCGCACCCCGCTGTCGGCGATCCTGGGCTGGGCCCAGGTGCTGCGGCGCGGCAGCCGCGACCAGGCCGACCTGCAGCGCGGCCTGCAAACCATCGAGCGCAATGCGCGCGCCCAGGCCCAGCTGATCGAAGACTTGCTCGACATGAGCCGCATCACCTCGGGCAAGGTATTGCTCGACATGCAGACCATTTCGCCCACCGTGTTCATCGACGCCGCCATCGAAACGGTGCGCCCGGCGGCCGACGCCAAGAACATCCGCCTCGACAAATTCGTCGCGCCGGGCGTGGGCATGATCGCCGGCGACCCGGCCCGCTTGCAGCAGGTGATCTGGAACCTGCTCTCGAACGCCATCAAGTTCACCTCGCGCGACGGCAATGTGCGCATCGAACTGCGCGCCGTCAACGGCCATGTCGAGATTGCCGTACACGACACGGGCGTGGGCATCAAGCCCGAATTCATGGCGCACGTGTTCGAGCGCTTCCGCCAGGGCGACGCTTCCACCACGCGCAAGCACGGCGGGCTGGGGCTGGGGCTGTCGATCGTCAAGCACCTGATCGAGCAGCACGGCGGCACGGTGCGCGCCGACAGCCCCGGCGAGGAGCGCGGGGCCACGTTCACCATCGAGTTGCCGGCTGCCAACCGCCAGAGCCCGGCCGCGCGCGCCGGCCGCGCTCCCGCCCCGCCGGTGGCGCCGTTCACCCCCGACATCCTGTTGCGCGACCTGTCGCACCTGAACATTCTGGTAGTTGACGACGAAGCGGACGCACGCGACCTGATACGTCGGATATTATCTGACTGCAACGCCACGGTACGCACCGCGGCCAGCGCGGCCGATGCCCTGGCCGAGTTCCTTGTGTCGCCGCCGGACTTGCTGGTGAGCGACCTGGGCATGCCGGATGTGGATGGCTTCGCGCTGCTGGCGCGGGTGCGCGCGCTCGGCCACGCCGGCGGCGGCGACGTGCCGGCGGTGGCGCTGACCGCGTTTGCGCGTTCGGAAGACCGGCTGCGCGCGCTGGAAGCGGGATTCATGGCGCATATTTCCAAGCCGGTCGAGCCGAGCGAACTGATCGCCACAGTGGCCACAATGGCGGGAAATGCTCCTCGTTAGCCTACAATGGGAGTCCTACCGGCGCACGCGGCGCTGTCCTACAAGAAATGTTCGATACACTGTTACACTAGCAACACATTAAAATCGCGCGTACGCTCTTTGCCGCACGCCCCTCCGCCTTGACCGAGACAATGTATGCCAAGCCGAGAAGACATACTGAACGCAAAAATACTGGTTGTAGACGATTCGTCCGACAATATCGAACTGATGGAAGAGATATTGCGCGAACAAGGATACAACTGCGTCAGCTCGACTATGCTCCCCGAACAAGTCTGCCCCCTGCACCGCCAGCACTGCTACGACCTGATCCTGCTCGACCTGCAAATGCCGGGCATGAACGGCTTCCAGGTCATGAAGGGCCTGAAAGAAATCGAACAGGGCGGTTACTTGCCGGTGCTGGCGCTCACCGCCCAGCCGACGTTCAAGATTGCCGCGCTGGAAGCGGGCGCGCGCGACTTCATCAGCAAACCGTTCGACTTGCTCGAAGTTCACAAGCGCATCCATAACATGCTGGAAGTGCGCCTGCTCTACAAGGAACTGGCGCAGTACAGCCGCGCGCAGCAGGAACTGGCGCTGCACGACCCGTTGACGGGGCTGCCGAACCGGCGCCTGCTGGAAGACCGCATCGAAACGACCTTGCAGCACGCCAACCGCAATCATCACAAGGCCGCGATCATGTATCTCGACCTCGATGGCTTCAAGGCGATCAACGATACCTATGGCCATGCGTATGGCGATGAAGTGCTGAAAATTGTCGCGCAGCGCCTGGTGGCGTCCTCGCGCAAGGAAGATACCGTGGCGCGCCTGGGCGGCGATGAATTCATGGTGGTGCTGGGCGAAGTATCGGGCCTGGCCGACGCGCACGGACCGGCGGCCAAGCTGGTCGAGGCGGTGTCGGAACCGTTTTTCATCAACGACCTGACCTTGCGCTTGTCGACCAGTATCGGGATCAGCATTTATCCGGACGATGCCGAGACGGTGGAAGCGCTGATCAGCATTGCCGACTACGCGCTGTATGAAGCCAAGCGCGGCGGCAAGAACCGCTTCTGCGCAACGTCGGCCGCGCCGGCCGCGCCGCTGGTGCAAGATACCGTGGGCGTAGCGCCGCGGCGTTGAGGCAAGCAATTCCAGGCGCGGCGCGCCTGTGACCCTGCTCCGAAAACCCGTCGTTCCCGGCGACGAATGCAGGAAGGCCTTACGCCCCCTGCGCCCGGCCAATCTTAACGGCCCTTGCCACCCTGCTTGGTGCTGGCCTCGATCGACTTCGCATGCTGGTGATCGGTGCTGGCGTTGACCATCTCCGGCGGTACTTCAATGCGCGTAATGCCCGAGTCGACCGAAATCGGATCGCTGGCCGGGAAGGTCATCTCGACCGCATCGTCAAGCAAGGTTTCTTTGGCAGCTTGCTCGGAGGTATCGCACTCTTCTTCGGCCAGGACATTGATCGCGCTGGCCCACTTGACGAACTTCAGGTTGGCCAGGTCGCCGATGGTGGTGATATTGAACGCTTCGTGCAGGGCCTTGGCGTCCTTGGTGCTCAGCCCGCGCATGGCGGACAGCGGCGCGTTGCGCAGGTCACGGAAACATTTGCCGGTAAATTCGGCATCTACGATGGTGTTGATATTCATGGCTTACCCTTTTCAATGTGCCACGCCACGATGGTGGCGATGAACCGTGTGCCGTTCGGTCGGGCCGTCCGGCAGCGGTTGTCCTGTTGTCACTATCGC
Source organism: Massilia genomosp. 1 (assembly GCF_011682185.1). NCBI lineage: Bacteria > Pseudomonadati > Pseudomonadota > Betaproteobacteria > Burkholderiales > Oxalobacteraceae > Massilia > Massilia genomosp. 1. Next base: position 7,265 of record NZ_WHJF01000138.1, on the reverse strand, counting down.
ACAGGCCCACCCCCTCGTATGTGCGTTAGCGTACCTTGCATTGCGATGCCACCCGATTCGCTTGCATTTTGACATTGGATTACCCGATTGCTATGATGGGCGCCGTACGGACACGACAGCCGCGTTCGCTGTCCTCCGGTGGACCATTCCGGTTCTGCTATCCGGCAGCAATGCATTTGACGTGATTCACCCCCCCACCGCAGCGCAGGAATGACGTGAGCAACTTAGACAAGCCGAAGATTCTCGTCGTCAACGACGATGCCGCCAGCCTGCTGGCACTGACCAGTCTTCTGGACCAATGGGCCGATGAATCGGGCTACGCCGTCCTGTCCGCCCGCTCCGGCCAGGAAGCCTTGCGCCAGGTCCTGCTGCACGACTTTGCCGTCATCTTGCTCGACGTTAACATGCCCGGCATGGACGGCTTCGAAACGGCCGAAGCGATCCACCAGCGCATCCGTTCGGCCGACATTCCCATCATCTTTGTCACCGCCTTCCTGGCCGATGAAATCGACCGCCTGAAAGCCTACCAGCGCGGCGCCGCCGATTTCCTGTTTACGCCGGTCATCCCGCAGATCCTGCACGCCAAGGTACAGGTCTTCGTGGCGCTGGCCACCAAGAACGAGGAACTCAAGCGCCAGGCCCACAAGCTGAGCCAGCGCACCACCGAGCTGACCGCCACCAACAAGCGCCTCACCCGCGAAATGGAAGAACGCCAGGCGGCCGAAGCGAAAAGCCACGCCAAGGATGAATTCCTGGCCATGCTCGGGCACGAACTGCGCAATCCGCTGTCCGCCATCAGCAGCGCCGCCTCGCTGATCGGGCTGGCGGGGGTGGGCGCCGACTCGGTCGGCCGCGCCAAGCAGATCATCGAGCGCCAGAGCCAGCATTTGTCGCGCATCGTCGACGACCTGCTCGACCTGTCGCGCGCCATGTCCGGCAAGATCTTGCTCGACAAGCACGCGCTGGACCTCGCCGCGCTGGTAGCGGCCTGCCTCGACACCTTCCAGGCCACCGGCCGCACCGGCAACTACCTGCTCAATGTCGACCTGGAGCCGGCCTGGGTCGACGGCGACCCGACCCGGCTCGAACAGATCGCCACCAACCTGATCGACAACGCCCTCAAGTACACCCCGCCCGGCGGCACCATCGACATTGCGGTGTCCGACCACGACGACGAAATCGTGCTCGAAGTGCGCGACACCGGGGTGGGCATCTCGGCCGAACTGTTGCCGCATGTGTTCGACGTGTTCGTACAGGGCTCCATCACGCTCGACCGCGCGCAAGGCGGCCTGGGCATCGGCCTGGCGCTGGTGCGGCGCCTGGTCGAACTGCACGGCGGCAAAGTGTCGGCCCACAGCGACGGTGCCAGCGCCGGCTCCACCTTCGTCATCCGCCTGCCGCGCGCGGCGCCCGTGGCGGTGGCGGTGGCGGCCGACGCGGCGCCGGCCGTCGCGGCCGGCGAGCACAAGCCCGCCATCCTGCTGATCGAAGACAACGACGACGGCCGCGAAATGATGGCCACCATGCTCGGCGCCTACGGTTACGCGGTGCGCCACGCGGCCGACGGCGTGCAGGGCGTGCAGATGGCGCGCAGCTTCCTGCCCGACGTCGCCCTGGTCGACATCGGCCTGCCCGGCATCGACGGCTACGAAGTGGCGCGCCGCCTGCGCCAGGATGGCGACACCCGCCACATCAAGCTCATCGCCCTGACCGGCTACGGCCTGGCCGACGACCAGCGCCGCGTGCTCGAAGCCGGCTTCGACAAGCATCTGGTCAAGCCGGTCGACATCGCCCACCTGCTCGACGCCATCGGCCAGTGCGCCACCGTCGAAGAATAGCCAGGCAAGGGCGGGGCACGGCGGGGTCGCAAGTCACTTCCCCGATGCGAAAAAAGTGGCAGATAATCGACATGCCGGAGTGACCGGAAAACCGTGCGCCGACGATGCCGCGTCGCACCAAGCGAGCTCGGCGCGACGCGGCGACAAGCGCCGCAAGCTGTTGTATGATTTGGGAAACATTCACTGAGCCCAGCATGACCCAACCGCCCTCCTCCCCGCCCGACGCCGCACCGGACCGCCAGCTTGCCGAACGCAACGCCGACCTGGCGGAACTGCTCGGTCATCTGACGACGTGCCGGGATGATGAACGGCGCCAGCTGGCGCGCAAGCTGCACGACAGCCTGGGCTCGTCGATGACGGCCCTGACCATGCACCTGGCCCTGCTGACCCAACAATTGCCTCAGGAAAAAGCGCTGCACGACCGCACCGCCCAGATGAAGCAGCTCCTGTTGACCATCATCAACACCAACCGCGACATGCAATTGTCGCTGTGGAACGATAAGTTGGAGTTTCTGGGAATCAAATCGGCCATCGCCGAGCTGGTCGGCGATTTCGGCAAGGAGCACCGGGTTGTGGCGCGTTGCAGCCTGCCCGACGACGACGAGGTGTACGCGCGCGAACATGGCGTGGCCCTGTTGCGGGCGCTGGAAGAAGGCTTGCGCAACGTCGCCGCGCACGCCGGGGCGACCGAAGTCGATGTCATCCTCGACGATGGCGGCGACGAGATCATGCTCACGGTGCGCGATAACGGCGTGGGGCCGGGCGAGAAGCCCGGTGAATCGTCCGGCTGCCACGGCCTGCGCCTGCTGCGCGAACGCGCCCGCTACCTGGGCGGGGCGCTGTCGGTCACGCCGGCCCAGCAGCGCGGCACGGTGCTGACGTTGACCCTGCCCAAGGCGGCGCCCAAAGGATAAATGACGGTTGCCCAGCCTCAGCCAGGTCTGCGGCATGGGAACTGCGTTGTTGGCAAATTTATGCGCACTGACTTAGCTTGCGCAAGCCAGATGCGGCATCAGCCCCGCAAGGCCGGCGAACAGCACGAACTGCCCCATGACGAAAGCCCCGACCGCCAGCGCGACCACGGGCTGTTTCAGCAGGCTGAAGGCATTGCCGCAGGCCTCTGCACGAGACGCGGACGGCATCGACGGCAACATGAGTTGCTTTTCGAGGCGATCCGCCAGGCACGGGATAGTGGTTTGAAGATCGGCGACGGCCAAATAGCGATTGGCAGATACAGGCCAAGTCATCGGAGAGCCTAAAAACGAAGCAAGCAGAGCCGGGGGAACCCGGCTTTTCTTCGGCATTCGCCAGTACAGTGGAACGCCGCGCACCTTCCAGCTAAAAGCGCTTAGTTCTAGATGAGTCAAGCAAGGGGCTTAGGGCTTATTTGTTCAAAAATTTCCTCCCTCGCTCGAAAAATCCTGCTTCGTACGGTCCCAACGGGACACTGCATGATTTTTGAGATTTCCTCGTAGCTGAGCCCTTCAAGCTCCCGCAGAACGATCGAGGTCCGCTCGTCCAGTGTCAGCGAGTTCAATGCCGAATAGATTGCCAAAGCAAGTTGTTTGCTTTCAAGCGCTGAATCTGGCGTGTTGATATCAGGTATTTCTTCCGTCCCGGCGAACGTTGCACCCAGATCAAATCGGGGCATACTAAAAGTTAGATTCCGCTTAGCCTGCGTAATGAGATATTGTTTTGCAGTGTTGACTCCGATTGTGTAAAGCCATGTGTAAAAGGCGCACTCGCCCCTGAAATGTGCTAGACCCCGGTACGCCTTAATGAATGACTCTTGCACCAAGTCCTCGGCTTGGGCTCTATCAAAAACAATGCGGTGTATTATCCGCAGTAGGCGGCGCTGATATTTAACAACAAGCATGTCGAACGACTGCCGACACCCAGCCTTAGCCAGATCCACTAGAAACTGATCACACTTACGTTCTGTAGGCACGAGGTCACCTCTCTCTGATGAGTTCGGGAAAGTCGATTAACTAAAATTCTCGCCCGAAAAATCCGGTGGTAAATATATTCCGTTTTCAAGGTATTTATGAATGGAAAGTCATGTCGGATTGCCTCTTTTCTTTTTGGTACGTTATAAATATCGTAATACAGAAAAGAGGCCATTAGTACAAATACTCCGAACTACTGATCAGCATCAGATTAAGCAGCCTCTACTCCGGCGAAAGTAATCCCAAAAGCATTTTTGGTCATCGCATCAAGTTCTAACCACAAGGCAACCACGGAATGTCCGTGCAGTTGCATCGTCGGGCTGGCACGGCGAACATTAACCCCGAGCCGGGACAAGATTCGCTCTATAGCGACCGGGGACACGGATACAAGGCTTCTCACATCGTGCTCAAGTGCGCATTGCACAGCCGCACGTAACACCGCCTGGAGTCCCGCCAACTCGGCTTGTCGCCCACGTTCGCTTGGACTGCGAAGATCGACCGAAGAAACGCGAGAAATTTCCCATACAGCAGGCGAGCGAGGAATTACGGCCTCATCCATAAGTTCGGGAAACACCTCGCTAAGCAAGTATGGCTCCGTGGTAGGAAGCAAGCGCGCATAGCCAACTATGGCGCCAGCGTCGCGCAAACAGACATGGCAGGTGCTGTCATGATCGAATTGATCCACCTCAAGCCCAGCGCGGGCATTGGGCAGAGTCCATTTTAAGCGTTCAACAAAAACGGAGTACCTGTAAGAGAAGATTTGATTAAGGTCAATCACGCTTAATCGGGATGCCTTAGCGTACATGGTATTCATAGAACCTCCTTTTATATTGGAAGCTCATTGAACATCCATTTTTGGCTCCTATAAATCCTTACTGGGGGCAAACTCGGCTGTTCTTGTCGACGTTGTTTTGAATCAAACGGGATAGAGGAATTATGCAAATCTACGAAGATATGATGCATGACGTCGCGACTGCTTCCAGCGGCGAGGAGGGATTCAAAATCTTGAAGGAAGAAGCCCGTCGCCTTGGTATGCAGACCGTGACTTGGGCATTGAAACCTCCCGCTGACTTTGACGATGGGCGGATCGTTATAGTCTCTACCTACCCTTCGGAATGGTTAACGCGCTACTCTCAAAACGACTACATCGCATCCGACCCGACCGTTAAGCATGGCTTGACTTCGGTACAGCCAGTTATTTGGTCAACGACAAAGGACCTTGCACGCCAGTTTTGGGAGGACGCTGCTTCCTTCGGATTGCGCGTTGGATTCGCACAAAGCATATGGGATAGTCATGGACGCGGCTCGATGCTTTCCTTGAGCCGTGACGGCACAGAATTCACCCAATCTGAATTAGTTCTGAAACTACCGCAACTTTCATGGCTGGCCCACATCGCTCATGCTGGCATGGTTAGGCACATAATCCCGCCAGAAATTATAGATGAACCTCCGACACTCACCGGGCGTGAACGGGAGATACTCCAATTGGTGAGCACCGGACTGACGTCTCAAGAAATTGCGGATAGACTTCAGGTGACAAAGCACACCACTGACAAGCACATGGACGCGGTCAGGTCTAAGCTTCATGCTGAGAATAAGATAGACGCAGTCGCCAGGGCGATCCGCTGGGGCTTGATTTAGACGGGTCGAATTAAGTGAGCAAGCGAACTAAGCAGAGCCGGGTAAGCCCGGCTTTTTGTTTTCTATCGGCTATTTCGCGCGGTCAAGTGCCATCGGCCATGACTATAAATCCTATAAGTTGTGCGATGATGGATCGCTGCGCGAATCTTTTATAAGCGGAAATTGACTTGAAACACGGCCGGAAAATATAATTCGCGCTCCGATTGTAAGCGCTAAATCACGGTGGTATAAGAGTCTTGACCGGGCGTCCGGCCAGTTTGCGCGCAATCAGCTATTTCATCAATTTTTTTGGAGAATATAATGCTATGTAATAAAAAGAATCTGCTTGGTGTCTGTCTATCGGGTATCGCCACGCTAGGCGTCGCCGCCAGCACGCTGACCCCCAATGAATTTCTTGTGCGAGGCCAGTACCTCCAGTCGCCGCAGGGGGCCTATACGCTCAACATGCAGTCCGACGGTAGCTTGGTGATGTACCGCAATGATGGATTGGTACGCTATCGCATGAGCAAGAACGGGGAGTTCGCCGTGATGCAAGGCGATGGCAATTTCGTCGAATACAGCAAGTTCGCCGTACCGCTGTGGAATACCGGCACCAACGGCAATCCGGGCGCGTGGCTGAGCGTCCAGGACGACGGCAACCTGGTGGTCTATAGCCGCGTCAACACCCCACTGTGGAACATCGGCGTCGATAATGGCGAGAATGACCCGCATGAACGGGGCGATGTGGTCGGGCGCGAACTCGACACCCACAGCGTTCCGCTCTTCTTCATCGGCCATATCGGCCTGTGGAACGGCGAGCAGGTCATCGAGGCCAGCGAGGGCGGCGAAAACGCGATCAAGCTTGTCAACCTCAATAATTTCAAGAGCATCGCGCGCTATTGGGGAACGGCCAGACCGCGTATACCTGACGGCGTGATCGAGCCGACCTGCTACGATACCTTTTGCCCGAGCAACGGCGAAAGGCATATCTCGCTACTGGCACGGGTTGCCATCGCCCGCTTCACCGAACAGCAGCGACTGCTCGGCGCCTCCTACAACCTCTTGCCGGATTACCGGGTTGCCGAGTATGCCGACAAATACCACGATCCTAAGCGCGGCTTGTATCGCTGTGACACGTTCGTCAGCGTCTCGTTGCGGCATGGAACGAAATACGTCGAGCCGTGGACGAGGGCCCAGTCGTTGTGGAGCGATCGCGTCGATACGCTGTTCAAGCCGCCGGTCCTGCCCACGACCATGTTTGACAAATTAAAGTCGTTCAACTAGGAGCTTCGCATGAAAACATCTGCATTGATATTGCTCGCATCCACGGCGTTACTCTCGGGTGCGGTGAACGCGCAAGGTGCGCCGCAACGCGCAGTCCAAGGGGCGCAAGGCGCCCAGGTTGGTCAGGGCGCTCAGAGTGCCCAGGCCAACCTGCAGGCGTATGCCGCGGCCGCAAGCGCGGCGGAGCGCACAAACGCAATCGAACGGTTACGTATAACGCCGCCGGCCCCCAACGCGGCCAACATCGCCCTGCTACGCGCCAGGCTCGGCGGGCCCGCCGCAGTCCAGGAAAAGGTGGGCCTGATAAGCGTTTTGGGTGAGCTGTATCGGGAGACACGCGACCAGGGCATGCGCGACAAGATTGGCGCCGACCTGAAAAAGCAAGCATTTTCTCCCCAGCGCGACATCGCGCTCGAGGCCATCTATGCCGTCTCGCGCGGCCCCAGCACGTTAGCCTGAATGTTGCACAAACCACCGCCGCAGCGCCGCTTTTCCGATGCAGGACCTTTTCAACTTGAATCGGAATGTCGCGGGCGATAGCGTCCCTACCCAATTGAACGGGACAGTCAATGAAGCG